>NZ_JADYVV010000036.1:0-90787 GCF_020194035.1 Bradyrhizobium sp. BRP56 | reverse complement strand
CCCATCGGCCGCCAACAGGCCGCGTGGTTGTTTGGAACTCGCATCGCGCAAACCATCTTGGCCAGCGATCCATTCGATCGCACCCAACAGGCCGGACATATGGATGCAAGCGATCCGATCTCACCAAACAGCTCTTGTGCCACGGGGGCCGTCCACATATGGGTCCTGGCTTTCGCCAGGACGACAGCTGTGGGCGTGGCGTGCAGCCTGCGCCTCGACGGCCTGCTTACTGCCTTCCCAGCTGTGTCGCCTTCTCCACGCGATCGAAGCGCTCCAGCGTCAGGATGGCGTCGGCGAGCTGGTCGGCGCGCTTGTCGAGCACCGGGCGGGCCAGCGTCAGGAATTTCTGCTGCATCGCCTTTGCGTCGGGGAACGAGGTCGGCTCGCCGGAGGGATCGGCGTAGAGGCGCTCATGGGTGCCGTCATCTGTCGTGATCGAGACGCGGGCGCCGAACGGATGGGTGCGGCCGACCTCGAGCCGGTCGTCCTGCACGACGTCGAACTTGTCGGCGAGCGCGTCGATGGCCGCATCGCCCAGCCGGTCGTAGTCGTCCCAGCCGAAATGGCCCTGGTCGAGCGCGATCGCGCCGGTGAAGAACATCGAGAACTGCCCGCCGACCACCGAGGTCGGGTGGCGCTTGGTGGCGGCGTCGCCGGTCAGCGTGATGCCGTTGCGGTGCAGACCGATTTCGACCTTCCTGATCTGGTCCGGCGTCAGATTGTGCTCGCGCCGCATCGCGATCAGCGCGTCGATCGCGGCGTGGGTGTAGCGGCAGCTCGGATACGGCTTCACGCCGATCTTCAGCGTCTCATAGGTGTGGCCCAAGTCCGCCACCGCCTTGTCCGGATGAGCGTCATCGGTATAGCCGACCAGAAGGCCGTGCTTGCCTTCGACCGCCTCGCTCGAGCCGATGAAGTCGTTGCGCGCCAGGGTCGCGGCGATCACGCCGTTCATCGCGGCGGCGCCGACCTGGTAGCGCTTGTTCCAGGCGCCGTTGACCAGGAATTGCAGCGAGCCCGCGGCCTGGCTGCCGGAGACGCCGAACGCAGAAATGATCTGATCCTTCGACAGGGCGAACAGCTTGGCTGCCGCCGCGGCGGCGCCATAGGTGCCGGCGGTCGCGGTCGGATGGAAGCCGCGGGCGTAATGCGAGGTCGGGTCCAGCGCGTTGCCGAGCCGGCAGCACACTTCATAGCCGGCGACGATCGCGGTCAGCACGTCGCGGCCGGAGGCGCCGACCATCTCGCCGACCGCGAACGCGGCGGGCACCACGGGTGCGCTCGGATGCAGCGAGGAATCGGCATGGGTGTCGTCGAAGTCGAGCGAATGGCCGAGCGCGCCGTTGAGCAGCGCCGCAACCGCCGGGGTCCAGGTCTTGGTGTCGCCGAATACGGTGGCCTCGCCCTTGCCGTCGAGCGCCAGCGCCTCCAGCATCTTCATCAGCGACGGCGTCGATTCGGCATCGCGCCGGGCGCGGATGGTGCTGCCTAGGAAATCCAGCGTCAAAACCTTGGCTCGCTCCAGCACCTCCGGCGGAATGTCGGAATATTTCAGGTCGGCGACATAGGCGGCGAGCGTTGCGGTTTCGTGGGCCATCGTGTTTCCTCAATTTTGCGGCGCAGGGTAGGCGGGCAGGTCAGGCCTTTCAAGCCACCTTGCCGCCGCGGGCAGCTGCCATGCTCCAAATCGGTTAGCTTCAGGTCGGTTAGCTTCAAGTCATGTAACACGGGCCTTTCCTTTGATTGCGGATCACGGTGCATGAGGACCTTCGCAAAACGCATGTTCGACCAGCTCTGGGCTCGCAAGACGCAGCTGGCGCTGGCGGTCCGGATCGCGTCCGCCGGCGTGGCGGCCTATACCATCGCGCTGGCGCTCAACCTGATGCTGCCGCTCTGGGCGGTGCTGACCTCGCTGATCGTGACCCAGATGAGCGTCGGCCGCTCGCTGAAGGCCAGCCGCGACTACATGCTCGGTACCATCGGCGGCGCCGTCTATGGCGGCGCGATCGCGGTGCTGATCCCGCATTCCGGCGAGGGCAGCCTGCTGGCGCTGCTGGTGCTGGCGATCGTGCCGCTGGCCTTCATCGCCGCGCTCAATCCGAGTCTGAACTCTGCGACCGTGACGGCAGTGATCGTGCTGCTGCTGCCGACGATGCATCACTCCAACCCGCTGGATTCCGCGATCGACCGCATCCTCGAGGTGACGGTCGGCGCGCTCACCGGGCTTTTGATCTCGTTCCTGGTGCTGCCGTCGCGCGCGGTCAGTCAGATCAGGGTCAATGGATCGAAGCTGCTGGAGCTGCTGTCGGCGGCGTTCGCCGAATTGCTCGCGGGCCTGACCCGCGGCCTCGACAACGACGCGCTGCACCGGATCCAGGACGGCATCGGCACCGCGGTGACCAATCTGCACGCGACCGGCCTCGAGGCCGAGCGCGAGCGCTCGATGCATCTGTCATCGGGGCCGGACACCGGCCCGTTGCTGCGGACCATCCAGCGGCTGCGGCACGACGTCGTGATGATCGGGCGGGCCTGCGTGGTGCCGCTGCCGGCCGATATCCAGGCGAGGCTGGCGCGGCCATTGGCCGACGTCAGCAAGGCGATCGTGACTTACATGGTGGCGGTCGCGACCGCCCTGCGCGCCGGTAGCGGCCCGGCCGACATGGCGCCGGTCGATGCCGCGCTGCATGCCTATAGCGAGGAGGTCGCCGCGGTCCGCAGGGATGGCCTGATCCGCGGCCTCCCGGTCGATGCCGCCGAGCGCTTCTACGCGCTCGGCTTCTCGCTCGACCAGATGCGGCAGAATCTCAACGACCTCAAGCGCTGCCACGGCAATTGGTGCACCAACGCCGACGCCGCCGAGAAGATCGTCGCCGACACGCCGGAGAAAAGCGCGGCTTGAGATCGAGTAGTAGCTCAGCCTATGGCCTTGCGCAGCATCGCGGGCACGATCAGGCGATGGAACGGCAGGATCACCGCGAGATAGGCGCGCCCGAACCAGTTGTGGGTGAGCACCAGCGTGGTCGCGGTGATGCTGCGCACAGCTCCCGCGGGGGCGACGTCGACGACGAGCCTGAAGTCGAGATGCTTGTCGTTGAACCCCGCGACCAGCCGCTCCGGCGTCTCGCTGACCACCGGAAAGATTCCGATCATGTCGCGCGCCACGCCGTCGGCTGCGCCCGAGGTTTTCAGGCCAAGCGGCGCGACGACGAAATTACGCAGGGCAAGCAGCCATTCGATCCAGCGCGGCTGCCGCGCCACCATCGCCTCGGCGGCGTGCCGCGCATCGAGGTCGGGGCGCGCGGTCGCGATCCGGAACGCGTCGATGAACTGCGCGCCGGCGAGCAGCGCGGCGGAATCCACGTTCGGCGTGATCTCGTCGACCCTCATTTGCCCAGTCTGCGTGCCAGCCGGCGGAAACGCAAGACAAGGAGGGTCGCATAGACCGCCGTCCCGAGCGACAGCCCGATCCAGACACCGGCGGCGTCGAGTTTCGCCCAGAAGGCGAGCGCCGAGGCCGACGCGAAGCCGATCAGCCAGTAGCTGATGACGGCGAACAGCAGCGGCACCTGGGTGTCGTTCATGCCGCGCAGCGCGCCCGCGGTGGTGGTCTGGATGCCGTCGGCGATGAAGAAGGTCGCGCCGATCAACAGCAGCGCCGCGGTGAGCTGCGCGGTGGTGTCGGAGGCCTCGCCGAGGAACAGCGCCGCGATCTCGAAGCGCGCCAGGATCACCGCGAGCGTCATGATGCTCATGAAGATGCCGCTGAGCGCGATCGCGACAAAGCCGGCGCGCTGCACCGCGTCGGTATCGCGGCGGCCGACGGCCTGACCGACCCGCACGGTAGCAGCCATGCTGACGCCGAACGGCACCATGAACAGGATCGCCGCGATCTGCAGCGCGATCTGGTGCGCGGCCAGCGCCGTGGTGCTGATTAGCCCCATCAGCAGGCCGGCCGCGCCGAACAAGCCGTACTCCAGCAGGAAGGCGATCGAGATCGGCGCGCCGACGGCGACCAGCTTGCCCATCAGCGGCCAGTCGATGCGCCAGACGCGGCTGAATACGTGGTACTTGCGGAACGGGCGGCGGCGCGCCGCGAACCACACGCCGGCAAGGAAGGTGCCGAGATTGACGATCGTGGTCGCAAGCCCGGCGCCGAACATGCCGAGTTCGGGCATGCCCCATTTGCCGTAGAGCAACAGGTAGACCATCAGCGCATTGGCCGGGATCGCCGCAAGCGTGATCCACAGCACCGGCTCCGGCCTGTTCACCGCGCTCATGAAGCCGCGGAGCGCGATGAACCACAGCGCCGGCAAGATGCCCCAGGCGAGACCGAACAGATATTGCTGCGCCAGATGCGCGGTGGCCTGGGTCTGGCCGAGCATAAGCAGGATGCGCTCGCCCTGGAACGGCAGCGCCATCAGCGGCAGCACCATGAAGAAGCCGGCCCACAAGCCGACGCGGAGCGCGCGCCGCATCACGCGCGGATTGCGCGCGCCGAACGCTTGCGCGGCCAGGGGCGAGACCGCCGACATCATGCCCATGCCAATGGTGAAGCTGACGAAATACACGGTATGCGCCAGCGCCGCGGCGGCGACGTTTTCGCTGCCGAGCCGGCCGATGAAGGCGAGATCGGTCGTCATCATCGCGATCTGCCCGAGCTGCGTCAGGGCGAGCGGCACCGCGAGCTTCAGCGTTTCCGCGAGCTCGGCCGTGAACAGGTTGCGAGGGACGACAACGGCCGCGTTCGGCGCGGCCGGGTCGATCTTGTCGATGCAGGTCATGACGGCACGCTTAGCACGGCAGACCGGCCGGAAGGATGGCCAAGCTGCCGCAGGGAATCACGATCGCGCGGGAATCCGCTTGATCTTGGCGCCGAGGGCGTTGAGCCGCTCATCGATCCGCTCATAGCCGCGCTCGATCTGGTCGGCGTTGTTGATGGTGGAGGTGCCCTCGGCACATACCGCCGCCAGCAGCATCGCCATACCGGCCCGAATGTCGGGCGAGTTCATCGGCGCGCCGCGCAGCCGGCTGGGGCCGGCGACGATCGCGCGGTGCGGGTCGCACAGCACGATGCGGCCACCCATCGCGATCAGGTTGTCGACGAAGAACATCCGGGATTCGAACATCTTTTCGTGCATCAGGATGACGCCGTCGCACTGCGTCGCGGTGACGATCGCGATCGACATCAGGTCGGCCGGGAAGGCCGGCCAGGGCTGGTCCTCGAGCTTCGGCACATGGCCGCCGAAATCGTCCTGGATCTTCATGGTCTGGCCGGACGGGACGACGAGGTCGTCGCCCTCGACGCCGCAGACGATGCCGAGCCGCTCAAAGCCCATCCGGATCGAGCGCAGATGCTCGACGCCGGCGCGCGCGATGCGTAGCGGCGAGCGGGTCACCGCGGCGAGCCCGATCAGCGATCCGACCTCGATATGGTCGGGCTGGATCGCGAAAGTCGTGCTGCCGAGCGTTGCCGGCCCGTGCACGATGATGGTGTTGGTGCCGACGCCTTCGATCTTGGCGCCGAGGGCGATCAGGAAATTGGCGAGGTCCTGCACATGCGGCTCGGAGGCCGCGTTGCGCAGATAGGTGGTGCCGCGCGCCGCGACTGCGGCGACCAGCGCGTTCTCCGTCGCGGTGACGCTGGGCTCGTCGAGGAACACGTCGGCGCCCTTCAGCCGCGTGGCGCGGAATTCCAGCCGGTGCGTCGCGGTGACGGTGGCGCCGAGCTGCTCGAAGGCCAGGAAGTGCGTGTCGAGCCGGCGGCGGCCGATCACGTCGCCGCCGGGCGGCGGCAGCGCGACCTCGCCGCAGCGGGCGAGCAGCGGGCCTGCGAGCAGGATCGAGGCGCGGATGCGCGCGCACAGCGCCGGATCGAGATCGGCGGCGCGAATCTCCTTGGCATGAATCTGCAGCGTGTTGCGCTCGGTCCATTCGGCGGTGGCGCCGACCGAGCGGCACAATTCGACCAGCGTTTCGGTGTCGCGGATGCGCGGCACGTTGGTCAGCGTGACCGGATGCTCGGTGAGCAGTGCCGCGGCGATGATCGGCAGCGCGGAGTTCTTGTTGCCCGACGGCTCGATGGTGCCCGAAAGGCGGCGGCCGCCTTCGACGATGTATTGGATCGGCGGCACGCGGAATGTCCCCTAACGCATCATTCAGACTGGGCCATTGGAAATTCCACAACGGAATCAAAGGCCGTCCGGCACCGTAACACAACTGGCGGCGCTGCTTCCACACGAAAGGTAGCGCCGCGGCTGCACCGGTCGCGCTGTCACGGAGATGTCACCCGTCAGGACGGTTGCTCGCCTCCAGGGTAATGGAAGTAGTGTGCACTGTACGATCCACATCATTGCGAGCGGAGCGAAGCAATCCATCGCGCCGCAAGCTGAAAAATGGATTGCTTCGTCGCTTCGCTCCTCGCAATGACGGTGGTGCAATGCGCCGCAGGCCTCCTAGATGTCGATGGTGGCGCTGAGCGAATTGTCCTGGATGAACTCACGGCGCGGCTCGACCACGTCGCCCATCAGCTTGGTGAAGATATCGTCGGCCTCGTCGACCTCCTTGATCTTCACCTGCAGAAGCGAGCGCGCCTCGGTGTCCAGCGTGGTCTCCCAGAGCTGCTCCGGGTTCATCTCGCCGAGACCTTTGTAGCGCTGCAGCGAGATGCCCTTGCGGGCGGCGTCGGTCACGGCCTCGAACAGGTCGATCGGGCCGTGGATGATCTGCTCGGCATCCTTGCGCCGCAGCTTGCCCGCGCGCACGTAGATCTCTTGCAGTTCGGTCGCATATTCATCGAGCTTGCGGGCGTCGGCCGAGCCGAGAAAGGCGTCGTCGATCACGGCGAATTCCCTGACCCCGCGCACGGTGCGCTCGAACTGGAACCCCTGGCCCTCCGTGAAGGTGCCGATCCAGCCGCGCTCGACCTCTTCGGCCACGGCGTCCAGCCGCTTGGCGATGTATTCGGCCGCCGAATTGGCGGTGGCGATATCGCCGGTGATCCTGGGATTGAGCACGCCCGCGATCGCGGCCTGCTCGATGACGGCGCGATTATAGCGGCTGTGCAGGTTGCGCAGCACCGAGCGGATGACCCGGGCGTCCTCGACCAGCGACAGCAGATCACGGCCCGAGCGGTCGTCGCCGGAGGCCGGCTTGAAGACGCATTCGTCGAGCCCGGTCGAGATCAGGTAGTCCTCGAGGGCGCGCTCGTCCTTCAGGTATTGCTCGGACTTGCCGCGCGAGACCTTATAGAGCGGCGGCTGGGCGATATAGAGATAACCGCCATCGATGATCGAGCGCATCTGACGATAGAAGAAGGTCAGCAGCAGGGTGCGGATGTGGGCGCCGTCGACGTCGGCGTCGGTCATCACGATGATCTTGTGATAGCGCAGCTTGTCGACCGAGAAATCGTCACTGATGCCGGTGCCAAGCGCGGTGATCAGCGTGCCGATCTGCTCGGACGACAGCATCTTGTCGGGACGGACGCGCTCGACATTGAGGATCTTGCCGCGCAGCGGCAACACCGCCTGGAATTCGCGGTTGCGGCCCTGCTTGGCGCTGCCGCCTGCCGAGTCGCCCTCGACGATGAACAGTTCGGATTTGGCCGGGTCCTTCTCCTGGCAGTCGGCGAGCTTGCCGGGCAGCGAGGAGACGCTGAGCGGATTCTTGCGGGTCAGCTCGCGCGCCTTGCGCGCAGCCTCACGGGCCGCGGCGGCCTGGATCACCTTGCCGACGATCTCCTTGGCTTCCTTCGGATTCTCCTCGAACCAGGCGGCCAGCGCCTCGTTCAGGACGTTCTCGACCACCGGTCGAACCTCCGAGGACACCAGCTTGTCCTTGGTCTGCGACGAGAATTTCGGATCGGGCACCTTCACCGACAGCACCGCGGTGAGGCCTTCGCGGCAATCGTCGCCGGTCAGCGCGATCTTTTCCTTCTTCGCATTGGCCTCGGCATAGCCGTTGACCTGGCGGGTCAGCGCGCCGCGGAAGCCGGCCAGATGGGTGCCGCCGTCGCGCTGCGGGATGTTGTTGGTGAAGCACAGCACGTTCTCGTGGTAGCTGTCGTTCCACCACAGCGCCGCCTCGACGCCGATGCCGTTGGCTTCCGAGCGCACCATGATCGGTGCCGGCACGATCGCCTTCTTGTTGCGGTCGAGATATTTGACGAATTCCTCGACGCCGCCGGAATAGTGCATCTCCTCGCGCTTCTCGACCGCGTGACGCATGTCGGAGAGCACGATGTTGACGCCCGAATTGAGGAAGGCGAGCTCGCGCAGCCGGTGCTCCAGCGTAGCGAAATCATACTCGATGTTCTTGAAGGTCTCGACCGAGGCGAGGAAGGTGACCTCGGTGCCGCGCTTGCCCGGGGCATCGCCGACCACCTTGAGCGGCGCCACGGCATCGCCGTGCGCGAATTCGATGTAGTGCTCCTTGTCGTCGCGCCAGATCCGCAGCGCGAGCTTGCTGGAGAGCGCGTTGACGACGGAGACGCCGACGCCGTGCAGACCGCCGGAAACCTTGTAGGAGTTCTGGTCGAATTTTCCGCCGGCGTGCAGCTGGGTCATGATGACTTCGGCTGCCGAGACGCCCTCTTCCTTGTGGATGCCGACCGGTATGCCGCGTCCGTCGTCGTACACGGTGACGGAATTGTCGGCGTTGAGGGTGACCAGGACGCGGCTGGCATGGCCCGCCAGCGCCTCGTCGATCGCATTGTCGACGACCTCGTAGACCATGTGGTGCAGGCCGGAACCGTCGTCGGTGTCGCCGATATACATGCCGGGGCGCTTCCGGACGGCGTCGAGGCCCTTCAGCACCCGGATCGATTCCGCGCCATATTCGGCCGGAACGGGATGCTCAGATTCGGCAGGGGTCTGCCGGGCAGGTTCAGTCATGTGAGGCCTTCGAGGATATCCGAATCAGCTGCGCAATATGAGGCGCTGATTCCGCTATTTGTGCCATGAAAGAGGGGTTGCGCCTAGCGCAAAGTCTCCATCTACAAACTATTGAATAAATAGGATTTTTTAGGCCTGTTTCAAGGCTTTCAAAGGCCGATTCCGAGGGCTTTGAAAAGCCCGATTGGGTGGCGGATTCGGAGCCCTTATCGAGGCCGATTCTGCGCCGCCAGAAACATGATGAGACCAGGCTGAATTGGAGCGACTTCGGAGGTTCGCTTCTCCCGCTGGGCATGGGCGAACCGGGGGCGAGGGATGCTCCCGTAATTTCGGAATATTAGAATATTGCTCCTGAGTTGCCCGACGTGTCAAGCTGCTTGGTCGAACGCCTGCCGCCGCTGGCCACTTTGCATGGGGTTGTTTTCGATATTTTGGCAATGCGCTCTGCGACGGCGCCATCGCTTCAGATTGCCCTAGACTAGCCAATCAGCCGCGCAGCGTGGCGCGGCCGGATTCGACGTCGAAAATCTCTCCTCGCGGGCCGACATCGACGAACGCCGCGGGATCGGCGCCGGTCATCCAGACCTGCGCGCCGAGCTTGGCGAGCTCGTCGAACAGCGCCTTGCGGCGGTTCGGATCGAGATGGGCGACGACCTCGTCGAGCAGCAGCAGCGGCACGATGCCGGTCATCTCCGCGACCATCGTGGCGTGCGCCAGCACCAGCCCGATCAAGAGCGCCTTCTGCTCGCCGGTCGAGGCGTCACGCGCCGGCATGTTCTTCGGCGCGTAGACCACCTGCAGATCGGTCAGATGCGGGCCGTCGAGCGTGCGCCCGGCGGCGGCATCGCGCGGCCGGCTGGCGCGCAGGATCTCGCGGTAGCGGTCCTCCACCGCGGTTGCGGGCTCCTGCAGCAGCGCGTTCTCCATCCAGCCGTCGAGCATGATCTCGGCGGAGGGGAAGGCCGAGGCCGCGCCGCGCTCGCGCAGCATCGCGGCGAGCTTGGCGGCGGTCTGGCCGCGCGATGCGGCGACCGCGACCGCAAGCTCGGCGGTCTCGCGCTCGATCGCATCACACCAATGGTCGTCATAGTTGCGCACCTCGAGCAGCCGGTTGCGCGAGCGCAGCGAGCGCTCCAGCGCGGAAACGCGGCTGGAATGCTCGGAATCGATCGCCAGCACCAGGCGATCGAAGAAGCGCCGCCGTTCCGAGGCGGCGCCCATGAACAGGCCGTCCATCGCCGGCGTCAGCCACACGATGCGCAGATGATCGCCGAACGCGGTCGCGGACCCCACCGGTTCGCGGTCGATGCGGCAACGCCTCGTGCTGCCGGCGTCGCCGGTCGGCGGATCGATGCCGGTGCCGAGCGTCGCAAGGCCGAGCGCGCCTTCGACTTCGGCCGAGACCGCCCAGGAGCCGTCGCCCTGGTTGTCGGCGATGTCCTCCAGCGTCGCGCGGCGCAGGCCGCGGCCCGGCGACAGGAACGAGACCGCTTCCATGCAATTGGTCTTGCCGGCGCCGTTCGGCCCGACCAGCACCACCATGTCGCCGGCGACCTGCAGCGTCGCCGTCCGGTAATTGCGGAAATGCGTCAGCGACAGGCGGTGAATGCGGGACGGGGTCATCTCTCTTCCTTCCCCTCTCCCCTTGTGGGAGAGGGTGGCGTCTCACGAAGTGAGGCGACGGGTGAGGGGTATCTCACAGCTCGGCAAGCTTGGCGACAATGTCTTCCAGCACCGCCCCGGGCGTCCGCAATACGTCATTGTTCCAGTAGCGCAAGACCTGAAAGCCTTCCGCCGCAAGCGCGTCAGTCCTGGATGCATCACGCGGCGACGAAGCGTGCTGACCGCCGTCGATCTCGATGGCGAGGCGCTTCTCGAAGCACGCGAAGTCGAGAATGTAATTTCGAAATGGAACCTGCCTTCGAAATTTCAAGTGCGACAGGCGCCGATCGCGCAGCAGGCGCCACATCTTCGCTTCCGCGTCAGTCGGCTCCCGGCGCATCTTCTTTGCGAAGCTGCGGAGGCGTTTATCGGTCGGTCGATGGTGCGGCGTTCGCGGCACCAACCCCTCACCCGGCGCCTGCGGCGCCACCCTCTCCCACAAGGGGAGAGGGTGCAGTTGCTCGTGAAGAGAGGGTCATCACACCCGCATCGGCATCAGCACATAGAGCGCGCCCTTGCTGTCGCGGTCCTGCACCAGGGTCGGCGAACCGGGATCGGCGAGCTTCAGCACCGCGACCTCGCCCTCGATCTGGGCGGCGATGTCGAGCAGATAGCGCGAGTTGAAGCCGATATCGAGCGCGTCGGAGGCGTACTCGACCTCGAGCTCCTCGGTGGCGCTGCCGGAATCCGGGTTGGTAACCGAGAGCACCAGCTTGCCCGCGGACAGTGCGAGCTTCACCGCGCGGCCGCGTTCGCTGGAAATCGTCGAGACGCGGTCGACGGCGGCCTCGAAATCCTTCTTGTCGACGACGAGTTCCTTGTCGTTGTTCTGCGGAATGACGCGGCCATAGTCCGGGAAGGTGCCGTCGATCAGCTTCGAGGTCAGCACCACATTGCCCAGCGTAAAGCGGATCTTGCCGTCCGACAGCTCGATCGAGATCTCGGCGTCGTCGCCCTCGATCAGCCGCTGCACCTCGCCGACCGTCTTGCGCGGGACGATCACGCCGGGCATGCCGGTTGCGCCCTTGGGCAGCGCGAGGTCGATCTGCGCCAGCCGGTGACCGTCGGTCGCAACGCCGCGCAGGGTCGCCGCCTTGGCGCTGCCGGCCGCGTGCAGATAGATGCCGTTGAGGTAGTAGCGGGTCTCTTCGGTCGAGATCGCGAACTGGGTGCGGTCGATCAGGCGCTTGATGTCGGACGCCGGCAGCGAGAACGAATGCGTCATGTCGCCGGCGGCAAGGCCCGGGAAGTCGCTCTCGGGCAGGGTCTGCAGCGTGAAGCGCGAGCGGCCGGCACGCACGGCCAGCACCGAGCGGTCGCCGTCGGCTTCCAGCACGATCTGCGAGCCGTCGGGCAGCTTGCGGACGATGTCGTAGAACATGTGCGCGGGCACCGTGGTCGAGCCGGCGGTTCCGGTCTCGGCGGCCAAGGTCTCCGTCACCTCGAGGTCGAGGTCGGTCGCCTTCAGCGACAATTTGGCGCCCTCGGCGCGGATCAACACGTTGCCGAGGATCGGGATGGTGTTGCGGCGCTCGACCACGCGGTGAACGTGACCCAGCGATTTCAGGAGTTGCGCGCGCTCGACGGTGACCTTCATTGCAATACCCGCCAGATCCCTCAGATGGAAAAGCCGGGCGGCCGTTCAGGGCAGCACCGCGGCATTGGAAACCCGAAAAGCCGGATCAATACCGGATTTGATCAAACCCACGGGGGGACCGCAAGGTGGCGCGGATGGGCGGCCGGTGCAAGGGATACGGGCGTGAAACGAGCCCCGTTCCCCACGTTTTGGGTCGGAAAAAAGTTTAGCCCTCCCCTTTGGCAAAGGGGAGGGCGATGGAACGAGCCGGCCGGATGAAGCGGCCCTATTCCTGCAGCTGGCGCTTCAGCGATTCGACTTCCTCCGAGAGCGCCGTGTCCTTGGCGACCAGTGCCTCAATCTTGCGCACGGCGTGCAACACCGTGGTGTGGTCGCGGCCGCCGAAGCGCCGGCCGATCTCCGGCAGCGAGCGCAAGGTCAGCGTCTTCGCCAGATACATCGCGACCTGGCGCGGGCGCACCACATTGGCGGTGCGGCGGGACGACAGCAAGTCGGAGCGGCTGACATTGTACTGCCGGGCGACCACGCGCTGGATGTCCTCGATCTTGATCCGCTTCGGCTCCTGCGGGCGGATCAGGTCGCGCACCTCGCGCTCGGCCATCTCCAGCGTCACCGGCTGGTTGTTGAGCTTGGAGTGCGCCAGCAGGCGGTTGATCGCGCCTTCAAGGTCGCGGCCGTTATGGGTGATGGTACGCGCCAGATAGTCGAGCACCTCCTCCGGCACATCGAAGCTCGCATGGTGGGCGCGGGCGGCGGCGACGCGCGACTTCAGGATGCCGAGCCGCAGCTCCTCGCCGAGCGAGCCCATCTCGACCACGAGGCCGCCCGCAAGTCGCGAGCGCACGCGGTCGTCGAGGCTTTCCAGATCCGACGGCGGACGGTCGGCAGCGATCACGACCTGGCGGCCGGCATCGATCAGCGCGTTCAGCGTGTGGCAGAACTCGGCCTGCGTCGACTTGCCCTGCAGGAACTGCAGATCGTCGATGACCAGCACGTCGATGCCGCGCAGGGCCTCCTTGAAGGCCAGCGCCGTCTGCGTCTTCAGCGCCGCGACGAAGCCGTACATGAACTTCTCGGCGGTGAGATACAGCACCTTGCGCTCGCCGCCGGAATTGCCGGCCCAGGTCACCGCCTGCAGCAGATGCGTCTTGCCGAGGCCGACGCCGGCATGAATGTAGAGCGGGTTGAACATCACGGGATCGCCGCGGCGACCTTCCGCGACCTGGCGGGCCGCCGCATGAGCCAGCGTGTTGGACCTGCCGACGACGAAGCTGGCGAAGGTCAGGCGCGGATCGAGCGGCGAGCCGCCGAGCGCGTCGTGGCTCGCGGACACCGGCGCGGTCGCAACCGAGCGCAGTTCAGGCACGAGCCTGCCGTCGGTGCGCTCGATGCGACGCACTTCGACGGGCGCAACCGTTTCCTTCACCGGAGCCGTCGCGCGGATCGCCGAGCGCACGGTGAGGTCGATGCGATGCACTTCGGGCATCTCGGCCTGCCAGCAGGAGAGCACGCGTTCGGCATAATGCGCCTGGATCCAGCTCTTGAGGAACCGGGTCGGAACCGACAGGTGCACGCTCTCGTCGTGCACGCTCTCCAGATCCATCCGAGCGAACCAGCTCGTGTAGACGTCCTCGCCAACGCTCGTCCGCAAACGTCCCTTCACCCGCGACCAGCGATCCTGTTCCGTGTTCGTCATTGCCTTCGTACTTCCAAGTCTGAGAGATAATCGTTGCGAAAGCGCCGTGCAGGCTTCCTGCCGCGGCGCGACCTCTAGCGGGCGCGGTCTGCTCCGGACAAAGCTCTCCCGTGCGGCGGCCATGCGCCACCCGACAGATCAGCTGTTTGGAGAAGATGCGCCCCGCGAGGTCAGCGCGTACTCGACGGACGCTTCGGGTGGGAGCTGACGTCCGAGGAGTTGATTACGGCACCACTGGAAATTTGCGCTTCGGCTGTCGTTGGTTCGACTGCAGTGATGATACCGTAAGCCATAAGACCTCCCCCTCCCGCCGCGACGTATCGCGGCAAGTTGTCAGCTTGCTCGTGTCTTCAAATTCGAACTGCTGCTACCGAACACCGAAATGCCCGGCGCTTCGCCGCCGCCGTGTCGTCGTCAACCCGTTCACTCGCTCCGCGTTCCCGCTGCCAAATTCCGATTGACGTCCTGGTCTCTCTTGTTCGATCCCCCAAATTGCCGGGGACATCGCCGGAGAATTTTTGACACAGGTCGTCCGTCCTCATATCGCTATGAGCCGTCAATTCAGCTTCGCTTGGAAAGCGTCGCTAACGCACACACCGCCGCCGATTTGTGCGTCCGCCCCTGGGTCTCAAACCGCGCTGATCTGGAGAGCCGTGGGCGTCGCGAACAAGAAATAAATACACCAAGCTGATTTTCTGACAATCCGTGGATTCGACGGGGATCGAGACTCTTCGCGACTGTTGCGGCGTTGCCGATGCTGAGTTGCGAAAGCAAGTTTTTGAATCAGCGCACAGATTCACGCGTGTCACAAACGACGGTGCAATACCAAAAATTTTTCATAGAAAATTTACATTTGGTCTCGCGCCGGTCATTTTTCCAATCGCTGTCCAACGCTATGTGCATAAGTAATTCGCGACACGTCATTTTTCTCGATTACTTTTGCAGGGTAACCCCGCTTCGCAAGTTTCGTCCGCGGAATGCTTGCGCGCTATTCCATCTATCTAGCTTAGCGAAGAACAATCTGTGGGCGAGTGCGGCGCGTTAAGCATGTTGAGCCGGTAGAACTACGGACGCGACGAAACGAAACATGACACGCAGTTCGTTGCGCGGCAACGCGAAGTGTTCTCGCGCTATGAAACTTCCACGACAAAAGTCGAGACAAAAACAAAAAGCCCGGCGCGAGCCGGGCTTCGTGACAAATGTGTTTTCCAGTCAGCTCGCGCGGCGAGCCGTTACTTCGCGAGCTTGGCGATGCTCTGCGTGAGGCGCGACACCTTACGGCTCGCGAGGTTCTTGTGAATGATGTTGCGCTGCGCTGCCTTCATCAGCTCGGGCTCGGCGCGGCTCATCGCCTTCAGTGCCGCCTCGCGGTCGCCGCTCTTGATCGCTTCCTCGACGGTGCGCACCGCGCCACGCATCTGCGTGCGGCGCGACTTGTTGACGATGGTGCGGCGGGCAATCTTGCGGGTCGCCTTCTTGGCGGAGGTGGTGTTGGCCATGGTTCTCTAACTGTCCTTCGGCGGTGATCGCTCGGTGGTCGGGCTTGCGCGCACCGGCCGGTTCAAATCTCAACTCTGATGTATTTGTCCAAGGTGGTTTTCTTGGGTGTCCTTGAGGCGGCCATGCGAAGAGCGCAAAATGCTGCCTCCGCATGCGGCACTGTCCAAAGAACAGCGGCGGCAGGATTGCGCCCGCCGCCATCGGTCGGTCTTATAGATGGCGCGGGCTTAAGCGTCAACGCTTTCGGGACCCAAAAAGGGCCCGAAATCGTCCCTGCGGGGGCCGGATAAGCCGCTGAAGAGGTTGAATTTCCGGGGGGCGCCCGGTAAGGCCTGACGACGCGTGGGGCGCGACTGGGAGTTAGGGTGACGCATGATCCGCGGCTTTTTCCGTCTGATCGGCCTTCTGCTGCTGGCCGGCAGCTTCATCTTCATGGTCTATGACGGGGCCCGCTACGTCGCCGACCAGAGCCTGCGGTTCACCCAATTCGGCCAGTTCTGGAACGACATCCACCAGTCGAGCCAGCAGGCATTCCATGCATGGGTGGATCGCTTCGCCCCCTGGCTCTGGAATGACGTGATCCGCCTGCTTCTGGAGCAGCCGGTATTCGCAGTGCTCGGCATTGCCGGCATCCTGCTGATGATCCTGTTCCGGCCGCGCAAGCCCCTGATCGGCTACGCGCGCGACTGAGTTGTCGGCAGCCCTCCTTGGCTGCACTCTCCTTGGCCGTAGCGCCCTGTAACGGGGCTGCCATCATCCGCGTAAGGACATATATAGGTGACAGCCGGCCCGCAGGCCGTTGCCGCGTCGGCCAATGTCCCCGCCTGGAGGTGTCCATGTTGTTCATGCGCAAGACCACCGCGTTGCCGAGCGCCGCCGAGGCGCTGCCGGGCCGCGCGACGCCGATCCCGACCGCGATCACCCATTTCGTCAATGGCAGCAAGTTGCAGCCGCCTTATCCGCAAGGCCTCGAGCAGGCGGTGTTCGGGCTCGGCTGCTTCTGGGGCGCGGAGCGCAAATTCTGGGAACTCGGCGAGGGGATCTACACCACTGCGGTCGGCTATGCCGGCGGCCACACCCCGAACCCGACCTATGAGGAAGTATGCTCGGGGCGCACCGGCCACACCGAAGTGGTGCTGGTCGTGTTCGACCCGAAGAAGATCTCCTACGATAAGCTGCTGAAGACGTTCTGGGAGAACCACAACCCGACGCAGGGCATGCGCCAGGGCAACGACATCGGCACGCAATATCGCTCCGCGATCTACACGTTCAGCGACGCGCAGCGCAAAGCCGCCGATGAGTCGCAGGCGATGTATCAGAAGGCGCTTGCCGCCAAGGGCCTCGGCGCCATCACCACCGAGATCGCGCCGGCCGGTGAATTCTACTTCGCCGAGGACTACCACCAGCAATACCTCGCCAAGAATCCGGCGGGCTATTGCGGGCTCGGCGGCACCGGCGTGTCCTGCCCGATCGGCGTCGGCGTCACCGCCTGACCGCCTTGCTGAGGTCTTGTTGAGAAAGAGCTCGCTCCGGAAAACCGGTTTGCGCTCTTCCCGGGCACGGCTCCAAGCCAATGGGAGGCCGGCTTTTCCGGCCTCCCGCTCGATCCTCGAAAACCCTTTGTTAACCATAAGTGGTGCAAGACTGGGCCTGTCTCGCCGTTGAGGGATAGGTCCGGTGCCGGTTGCACGCGCGTTACGATTGCCGATCACTGCCGTTGTGGCTGCGCTCGCGCTGTCTGGCTGCATGAGCACGTCCGGTCCCGTCGCCGTCGGCCCGCAAGGAGTCGATGCCGTCACCTACGGCCCGGCCTACGCACCCGCGCCGGTTGCCGATGCAGGCGGCGGCGGTGCGATCAGCGCATTGCGTTCCGCCTTCGCCAGCACGTCCCCTGGTTATGGCTATGCCGCACCGGCCGCCGCCCCGGTCGTCTATGCCGCCGCCTCCCCGGGTGGACCCCCCGCCGGTTACGACAACGGCTATCACCTTGGCCCCGGCGACAAGCTCCGCGTCGTGGTCTACGGCCAGGAAGGCCTGACCAATTCCTATGCGATCGACGCCGCGGGCGCGATCACCATGCCGCTGATTGGCTCGGTGCCGGCACGCGGCCGCACGCCGGCCGGGCTAGCCGGCGAAATCTCGGCACGGCTGCGCAACGGCTATATCCGCGAGCCTTCGGTGGCGGTCGAGATCGAGTCCTATCGTCCGTTCTTCATCCTCGGCGAAGTTCAGGCCCCCGGCCAATATCCCTACGTGCCGAATATGACGGTCGAGAGCGCGGTCGCGATTGCCGGCGGCTTCTCGCCGCGTGCCCGCCGCGACAGCGTGACGCTGACCCACACCGATGCGTCCGGCTCCGGGCGCTTCGTGGTGCCGCTGGGCACGCCGATGAGCCCGGGCGATACGGTGTTCGTCGGCGAGCGCTGGTTCTGAAGAAGGACAGCGTCCTTCGTCATTCCGGGTTCGCCCTATCAGCGCAGATGCTTCGCGAAAAATTCCATGCTGCGCGGCCAGGCAATGTCGGCGCTTGCCTTGTCGTAGCTGGCGCGCTCGTCGCAATGGAAGCCGTGCTGCGCGCCGGGATAGATGAAGACATCGACCTCGGGCCGCTTCGACTTGATGGTCTCGACATCGCTCAAGGGAATGCCGGCATCCTTCTCGCCGAAATGCAGCTGCGTCGGCACCGCCGGCTTGTCGTCGGCGAAGCGCACGACGGCGCCGCCGTAATAGCCGACCGCGGCTGACAGCCCGGCCAGCTTGGTGGCGGCAGCATAGGCGACGCTGCCGCCGAGGCAGAAGCCGATGATACCGACCGGACCGACCGGCTTCACCGCGTCGATCGCCGCCTGGCTGTCGCGTAGCATCGCGGCCCAGTCCGGATTGGCGACGAACTTCCGCGCCTCGGCGATCTCGTCGGGGGAATAGCCGCTCTGGAAGTTCGGCGTGATGCGATCGAAGATCGAAGGTGCAACCGCGACATAGCCTTCCTTCGCCAGCCGGTCGCAGACCGAGCGGATGTGGTGATTGACGCCAAAAATCTCCTGGATCACGACGACCGCGCCCTTCGGCGCGCCGGCAGGATCGGCGCGGTAGGCGCCGAGTTCAAATCCGTCCGAAGCTTTCAGTTTGATGTCTTGTCCCATGGTCCATCCTTGTCAGTTTGGGGGTTGCATGAAGGTCATCAACGATGTGGTCCAAAGCGCGATGAAGAAATTGTCATCGCGCTTTGGCTCTTCGTTTGAGCATGGCCGTTTCGGAAAACCGCTTCGCACGTTTCCGGACCATGCTCTAGCGCCACATCCAGTTCTCGCCCCAGTCGGCCTTCCAGCCGCTCAGCCGGTGTTTGCGGAATTGCAGGAAGAGGCGGTCGTGGTGCGGAAACAGCCCGCTGCCGCCGAGGTCGCGGAAGGTCAGGAAGATCTCGTTGCCGGGCCGTCCGCTGACATAGGTGAAGGGCGTGCCGAGCGCGCGCTGCGCGTCCGCAACGCCCATGCCGAATGCCAGCGGCGTGGTGTTCGACAGCGTCGCGGTGAAAGTGGACGGGGCGGTGACGAACGGCAGCTTCTGCGCGCTCGCCCCCGTCGTCGCCGCAGTCAGCAACAAGGCAACGGCGACTGACTTCATGGCGCGGGCTTTCCCGGCGCGCCGGCCTCAAGCCCATCCAGGAACGGCAGCACCGCGGCGATGAAAGCCTGCGGCTGGTCGATGTTGACGGCGTGGCCGGCGTTCGGAATAACCGCCTTCTGCGCCCCGGGGATTTTTGCCGCCATGTAGTCGGACGCCGCCAGAAACGGCGTGTCGTCGGCGCCGACCACAACCAGCGATGGCACCTGGATCCCGGGCAGCGATTCGATCACCCGAGCATCGCGCTGTGCCAGCATGCCGCGCGCGGCGAGCGCGAGGCCTCTGGCGTTGCGATGGGTGACCGACGCGCGCTCGGCGCTCAAAGATCTCAGCACCTCGAGCCCTTCGCGGTCGAAGCGGTCGCCGGTCTCGCGGGCGCGCTTGTTCCAGACATCGCGGGCGTCGTCCTTCTTGAAGCCCGGGCCGGTGTCGATGATCAGCAGCGCCCGCACCCGTTCCGGATGGGCGCGATGAAAGGCGAGCGACATGTAGCCGCCGAGCGACAGCCCGCCCACGATCGCCTTGTCGGCGCCGGCGGCGTCGAGCAGAGTGGCGATGTCGCCGACCGTCAGCGCTTCGCTATAGGCATCGGGATCGTCGGGATAATCGGACCGGCCGTGCCCGCGCATGTCCCACAGGATCAGCTTGTGCCGCCGCGACAGCGCCTCGATCTGGCCTTGCCACATCGCCGAGGTCGAGGAATAGCCGTGGGTCAGGATCAGCGGCGGGCCGCTGCCGTGAACCTCGTAGTAGATCTCGACGCCGTTGCGGTTGAGCTTGGCCATTGACGGGCTCCTTGTGTTTCTCTCGCCGCTGTCGTCGGACGGCGTTGCCGGCGCTTGCTGCCGACGCTTTGAGCAAGCGCCTGGCGATTAGACACCAACGCTGCCATTCCAAAAAGCGTCATGCCGTTGCCGCATCGCACAACAGGCATCTTCGGAAATTTATTCTTTTCGAGCAATTCCAAATTGGATTGCCTCCAGCCGGGAACCGGATCATTGTTTCGGCAACTGTCGCTTACCCGGTGGGCGCCGGCCAAGACCCAACAGTGAGTTGCCGCCGTAAGCGGCTTCCTACACCGGAAGGGGAGAGAGATGCCAAATCTCAATATCAACGGACGGAATATGTCCGTCGAGGCGGCCAACGACACGCCGCTGCTTTGGGTCATCCGCGAGCAATTGCAGATGACGGGCACCAAATTCGGTTGCGGCGCCGGTCTGTGCGGCGCCTGCACGGTTCACGTCAACGGCGAAGCGGTGCGGTCCTGCCAGACCTCGGTCGCCGACGCCGTCGGCAAGAAGATCACCACCATCGAAGGCCTCTCCGCCAAGGGCGATCATCCCTTGCAGAAGGCCTGGGTCGCCGAGCAGGTGCCGCAATGCGGCTACTGCCAGTCCGGCCAGATCATGCAGGCGGCGGCGCTGCTGTCGAAGAACACCAACCCGACCAAGGAAGAAGTGGTCGCGCATATGGACGGCAACCTCTGCCGTTGCATGACCTATTCACGAATCCAGAAGGCGATCATGCGCGCTGCGTCCGACATGCGCACCGCATCGGCCACCGGATCCGAGCGGAGGGCCACATGAACAAGCACGTGAAAAACCTCGCGCCCGAGACGACCGATCTCAGCCGCCGTTCCTTCCTGGTCGGCACCGCTGCAACCGGCCTCGTGCTCGGCTACTCAGCGTCCGGCATCGACCAGGCGCTCGCGGCGCCCGCACCCGCCAACTTCGAGCCGAGCGTCTGGTACTCGATCGCGCCCGACGGTCTCGTCACCGTGACCTGCGGCAAGGCCGACATGGGCCAGCACGTCGCCTCGACCATGGCGCAGATCGTGGCCGAAGAGCTCGGCGCGAACTGGAAGGACATGCGGGTTCAGCTCGCCTCCAACGATCCGAAGTTCAACGATCCCGTGCTCGGCGCGCAGATCACCGGCGGCAGCTGGTCGACGATGATGAACTTCGATGCCATGAGCCGCGCCGGCGCAGCCGGCCGCATCGCATTGACCGAGGCGGCGGCGGCCTCCATGGGCGTGCCGGCCGGCGAGCTGGTGGTGCGCGATTCCAAGATCAGCCATGCGAAGTCGAAGAAGTCGATGTCGTTCGCCGAAGTGGTGAAGAGCGGCAAGGCGACCAAGACTTTCACGGCGGATGATCTGAAGGCGATCAAGCTCAAGACGCCCGACCAGTACACCATGATCGGCGTCTCGGTGCCGCAGCTCGACATTCCGTCGAAGGTCAACGGCACGGCCAAGTACGGCATCGACGTGATGGTGCCGGGCATGGTCTACGGCGCGCTGGTTACCCCACCGGTGCGTTACGGCGCCACCGTGAAGTCGGTCGACGATAGCGCGGCCAAGAAGCTGCCCGGCTTCATCAAGGCCGTCACCCTCGACGACAAGACCACAACCACGACCGGCTGGGTCGTCGCGGTCGCCAACACCTATGCGCAGGCGAAGAAGGCCGCGGCGGCGCTGAAGATCAGCTATGACGGCGGTCCGAACGCGAAGCTGTCGAGCGAATCGCTGCTCACGGAAGCCAAGCGGCTTCAGGGACTGGACGATTCCGGCCAGTTCTTCGTCAAGGACGGTGATCCCAAGGCGGCCTTCGGATCGGCGGCCAAGGTGCTGGAGGCGGAATACACCACCAACATCAACATCCACGCGCCGATGGAGCCGATGAACGCCACTGCGGAGTTCAAGGGCGACATCCTGCACATCTATTCCGGCAACCAGTTCGCGACGCGCTCCGGCGCGATCGCGGCCGGCGCCGCCGGGATCGATCCGAAGTTCGTGGTGATGCACCAGATGTGGCTCGGTGGCGGCTTCGGCCGGCGTCTCGACGCCGACATGATGGTGCCCGCGGTGCAGGCGGCGAAGGCCGTCGGCAAGCCGGTCAAGGTCATCTACACGCGCGAAAACGACATGACGATGGATTTCTCGCGTCCGCTGACCTACCAGAAGGTGAAGGCCGGCATGGATGGCGACGGCAAGATCGTCGCGATGAGCCACGACGTGGTTTCGGCCTGGCCGACCGCGCGTTGGGGAATCCCCGATTTCCTGACACCGTCGGTCGACAAGAAAGGCCCGCTCGACTCCTTCACCGTGAACGGAGCGGACTTCTTCTACACCGTGCCCAACCACTATGTGCGGGCGATCAAGAACGAGATGGCGCACAACGCCACCCCGTCGGGTCAGCTCCGCTCGGTGGCGCCGGGCTGGACGTTCTGGGCGGTCGAAAGCATGATCGACGAGATCGCGCATGCGACCGGCAAGGACCCGGCGCAGCTGCGCATCTCGTTGCTCGACGGCAAGGGCAAGAATGACGGCGGCGCGCAGCGTCTCCGCAACACCTTGCTCGCTGCGATGGGCCTTGCCGGCTACGGCACCAAGCAGCTGCCCAAGGGCGAAGGCATGGGCGTTGCCTGCGTGTCGTCGCAGGAGCGCGCCACGGCGAGCTGGACCGCCTGCGTCGCCCATGTCGCGGTCGCCCCGTCGGGCGAGGTGACGGTGAAGAAGCTGACGGTTGCGACCGACGTTGGTACGCAGGTGAATCCCGACGGCATCCGGGCCCAGGTCGAGGGCGCGGCGCTGTGGGGCATGTCGCTGGCGCTGTTCGAGAAGGCGACGTTGAAGGACGGCGGCATCGAGCAGACCAACTTCGACAGCTACACGCCGCTTCGGATGAGCCAGCTGCCGGAAGTCGCGGTCAACGTCATCGCCAATGGCGAGAAGGCGACCGGCGTCGGCGAGCCCGCGGTGACGGTGGTGGCGCCGGCGATCGGCAACGCCGTCTTCAACGCGGTCGGTGCCCGCGTTCGCGGCCTGCCGATCACCGCGGAAGCCGTCAAGGCGGCGATGAAGGCGTAACGGCCTGAACGAACAAGGACGCCGGAGAGCATGAGCTCTCCGGCGTTTTTCTTGGCTCCGCGCGTCGGCCGGGCGATGACGGCATCAACTTCGACGCCGCAAAAATTCATGATTCGCCGCCGACGCTCGCATCTGCATTGATTTTCGGCCGGCCTGATTTTGCTAGCGGATTTGGCGATCCCTCAAATTGTATCCATTGCGCTTAAGCGCCGTTCAGCATCCCCATTAAGCCGGAGGGAACGCATCGTCAGGTAGCGTCCGGCGTCGGTCGTTACCGCGACGGGGATGCCATGACTGCCTTAGCCAACAACCAGACTTCGAAGCGCCGCCTCCTGCTGGCGTCAGATCGAAGCGATCAGAGCAACGAGCTCGCCAGCATCCTGCGCTCGGTGGGTGAGGTCGATACTGTTCCGACCTCAGATATTCCCGAGCAGCCAGCCCGCGATCTCTCCGGCATCGTCGTCGACATCAATCTGCGCTCGCCCGAAGCCGTGCAACTCGTCCGCGCCAAGCTGCAGGCCGACGCCTATCGCGAGATGCCGCGGCTGTTCGTGCTGGCGGACGCCTTGCATCACGCCTCGATGCAGGCCTGGGCGCTCGGCGCCACCGACACGATCTCGCGGCCGTTCGATGCGCGCGGCATCCTGCAGCGCATCCGCGCCGCATTCCCCGACGACAGCGGCTATGACGAGACCGATCGCGGCAAGGCGCTCAACCGCGGCGTCGAAGCCGCGCACGGCGTGATGGTCAAGATGTTCGAGCGGATGCGCGCCGGCGAGCCGCTCAAGTTCGAGGACATCGTCGCCGCCGAGAACAAGATCCTAAAGGCGATCAAGCACAACTCGCTGCGCGAGTGGCTGACCACGGTCGGCTGCCATCACCAGGAGACTTATCGCCACTGCCTGTTCGTGACCGGCTTTGCGGTCGCGTTCGCGCAGCACCTCGGCATGCGCGACGACGACCAGCGCCGGCTCGCCCGCGCCGCGCTGCTGCACGACGTGGGCAAGGCCTTCGTTCCGGTCGCGCTGCTCGACAAGCCCGGCGCGCTGACGGTGGAGGAAATGGCCGAGATGCGCGAGCATCCGCGCCGCGGCTACGAGGCGCTGTCCGCGCAGGGCGGCTTCCCGCCGGAAATGCTCGACGTGATCGTGCACCATCACGAATTCCTCGACGGCACCGGCTATCCCAACGGCCTCAGCGGCAACCAGATCAGCGACATCGTCCGCGTCACCACGATCGTCGATGTCTATGCCGCCTTGGTCGAGAAGCGCGCCTACCGGCTGCAGTTCACCCACGCCAAGGCATTCTCCATGATGGAGGAGATGGGCGGCAAGCTTGACCAGCAATTGCTGCAGGCGTTCCGCCCGGTGGCGTTCGGGCATTATTGATCTCCAACGGTTTTCGCCGTCATTGCGAGCGAAGCGAAGCAATCCATCGCTCCGCGTGTGCGGGCCGATGGATTGCTTCGTCGCTTCGCTCCTCGCAATGACGCCTTTGGCGGGGATCCTAGCCAATCAACGCAAGTCGTCCTCCTTACCTCCGCCTAGATTCCGGTGATCATCGGCAGGACCGATGCTCCGACGGGTGAGGACGATCATGGATACGGCAACGACCGGGGATTTCGACATCCCCGCCGACATCGCGGCAACCCTTGTCGATCCCGTCGCCTATGCGGACGACCGCATCCACGACAGCTATCGATGGCTGCGCGCCAATAACCCGCTTGGCATCGCGCGGCCCGAGAAGTTCGATCCGTTCTGGGTGGTGACCAAGCACGCGCATATCCAGGCGATCAGCCGGCAGAACGAGCTGTTCCACAACGCCGATCGGCCGACCACCCTGACGACGCAGGCGCTCGAGGAGCGCGTTCGCAAGATCACGGGCGGGCCCAATTTGGTGCGCTCGCTGGTGCAGATGGACGCGCCCGATCACCCGAAATATCGCGCGCTGACGCAAGGCTGGTTCATGCCGGCCAATCTCGGCAAGTTCGAGGCCCGCGTCCGCGAGATCGCGCGCGCCACGGTGCAGCGCATGCTCGCGAGGGGCGGCGCCTGCGACTTCGTCGAGGACGTCGCGCTAGGCTATCCGCTGCACGTCATCATGGAGATACTCGGCGTGCCCGAGGCGGACGAGCCGCGCATGCTCAAGCTGACCCAGGAGCTGTTCGGCCCGCAGGATCCCGACACCGCGCGCGTCCGCGACGCGCTGAGTGCGGAGCAGGTCTCCGCGATGTTGCAGGCGATCATCGCCGACTTCTCCGCCTACTTCCGCAAGATTACCGAGGATCGCCGCCAGAACCCGCGCGACGATCTCGCCACCGTCATCGCCAACGCGAAGATCGGCGGCGACTACATGCCGGAGCACGATCAGACCAGCTATTACATGATCGTCGCGACCGCGGGACACGACACCACCTCATCCTCGACCGCGGGCGCGATCTGGGCGCTGGCCAGGGACCCCGCGGAATTCGCCAAGGTGAAGGCCAATCCGGAACTGATCCCGGGCTTGGTCGACGAGTCGATCCGCTGGATGACGCCGGTCAAGCATTTCATGCGCTCGGCCACCGCGGATACCGAGCTCGGCGGCCGCAAGATCGCCAAGGGCGATTGGCTGATGCTGTGCTACGCCTCGGGCAATCGCGATGAGGAGGTGTTCGAGGACCCCGATCGCTTCCGCAGTGATCGCAAGCCCAATCGCCATGTCGCGTTCGGCTATGGCGCGCATCTCTGCCTCGGTCAGTACCTCGCCAAGCTCGAGATGCGCATTCTGTTCGAGGAGCTGCTTCCCCACCTGAAGTCGCTGTCGCTCGACGGCGAGGTGAAGATGACGCAAGCCTATTTTGTCAACGGCCCGAAGAAGCTGCCGATCCGGTTCGAGGTGAATTGAAGTCCGTCCGTCATTGCGAGCGAAGCGAAGCAATCCATAGCGCCGCACACGCGGAAGCATCGATTGCTTCGTCGCTCCGCTCCTCGCAATGACGGAGAACCTTACTCCAGCATCTTCCTAAGCTCCGCCTTCGCGACCTTCTCCAGCGTCGAGCGCGGCATTTCGTCGACGAAGCGGATCTCGCGCGGCAGCTTGAAGTCGGCGAGGCCTGCGCGACAAGCGGCCATGACGTTGTCGTGCAAATCGGCGGGCAGGGCGGCGACGCCGGCCTGCGGGATGATGAAGACGACGGGCACTTCGTCCAGCATCGGATGCTTCTTCGCCACGACAGCGGCCTCGCGCACGCCCGGCACCACCACGATCACCTGCTCGATCTCGGATGCTGCGACATTCTCGCCGCCGACCTTCAGCATGTCCTTGGAGCGATCGCCGAACTTGATGTAGCCGCGCTCCAGCATCGTGACGCGGTCGCCGGTGATGAAATAGCCGTGCTCGTCGAAGCTTTCGCGCGTGGCGGTCTCGTTGTGCAGATATTCGGCGAACAGCGACAGGCCGGGAATGCCCTTGATCAGCAGATTGCCGGTCTCGCCGACGCCGGTCGGCGTGCCGTCGTCATTGGTGATGCGGATTTCGTATTCGGGCGCGGCACGGCCGATCGACATCGGCGTGTTGGGTTGATCGACCTCGCCGATGAGGCCGTGGGTAATGGTCTCGGTCATGCCCCACCAGCCGATGATCTTGATGCCGAACACGTTGAACGCCGGCGGCTCATTCACGGCGGTGCCCCAAAGCCGGAACTTGTGATTCTTCGGCACCTCGTGCTCGAGCAGCGCCTTCATGCAGAACGGGATCGTCGAGGTCCAGGTCGAACCGTGCTCGAGCGCCACCGGCCAGAAGCGGCTCGCGGAGAAGCGCGGCTGGATCACGCAGGTCGCCCCGACCCACAGGCTCGCCAGCATCGAATAGGCCAGCGCGTTGGTGTGAAACAGCGGCAGATAGGTCTGGTGCACGTCAAAGGCGTGCAGGTCCTGATGCGCCGCGTTGATCTTGGCGCCCCACAGCGCGTTGGCGTGGGTCCACAGCACCGCCTTCGGCCGCGACGTGGTGCCGGAGGTGTATTGCACGCTGCAGGGGGCGAGCGGATCGGTCGGGCGACGCGGCCGGTCGGCGCTGTCGGCAAACAGCGCGTCAAAGCTGTCGCCGCGCGCGGGCGGCTGCGCCGGCGCTTGCCCGGCGTCGTGCGAGGTCACCGCGATCCAGCGCAGGCCCTTGCAGTTGGCTGATATCAGCTCGGCATAGGCCGGCTGGGTGATCGCGGCGACCGCGCCGCAATGGCCCGCAAAATATTCGATCTCGGCGGCGGCGGAACGGGTATTGGTGGTGACGGCGATGGCGCCGAGCTCGACGCAGGCGAACCACGACATGATCGCCTCGATGCAATTGTCGAGATGGATCAGGACATAGTCACCCTGCCGGATGCCGCGCTTGGCAAGGCCCGCAGCGAGCGCGCCGACGCGCTCATGGAATTCGCCGTAGCTCCAGCGCCGTGCCGGCGCGCCGAACGGCGCCCAGATCAGGAATGGATGATCGCGGCGCACCTCGGCGCGCATCCGCAGCAGCCATGGCACGTCGAGCCCCGCAAACGGTCCCACGACGCCCGGCACTGCTTTTGAATTGCTCATATGTCCTCCCGCGCGGCCTTGTCGGCCGCCATTGGTCTTGGTTGGGAGCAGTTCTGCCATCGGTGTGCGCCGAGAGCAAATCGGGATTTGCAAAGCGGTTTTGCGCTGAAGCAATCTGTTCCGCCGCACGGAAGAGATCGATTTATTCGCAGCATCCGTCATCGGGCGCGCATTCGCACGCCGCGTCGGCTCGCAAGGACGAACGAAAGCTAGGTCGCGTTCTTCTCGTACGACGAGATCTCGATCAGGCTGCCGTCGGGGTCGCGGCAATAGACCGAGCGCAGCGTGCCGCGCGCGCCCTGCTTCGCCACCGGGCCTTCCTCGATCCTGACGCCATTGGCCTTCAGATGTGCGACCACTTCCTCGGGCGTGCTCGAAGTGAGGAAGCAGAGATCGTCGCTGCCGGCCGCCTCGTGATCGGCGGTGAACCAGTCCACCTTGTCGGCATCGCGCGGCCGCACATTGATCTTCTGGTTGCCGAACACCAGCGAGGTGCGCGGTGTCTTGCCCTTGCCGGGGTCGAACACCTTCACCTCCATGCCGAGGATCCTGCTGTACCAGGCAACCGAGCGCACGACATCGGTGACGTTGATCACGAGATGGTCGAGCCCATTCACCTTGACGGACATGATCGATCCTCTTCGGTCCAGAGTGCTTTCGAGCGATGTGGTCGCCGGTTCTGGTGCGATCAGAGCCGAAGCTTAGTCTTTCGTCGCGGTCGGCGGCGCACGTGTCGCACTGGTCGCTTCAGGCATTGTTTGTTAAAACCGCGCCGCACGCAACGCAACAGAAACGGGCAGGGCGCCAAACCCTGCTGGATTGGGAGAAGCTTCATGATTTCACGCCGTACCGCGCTGGGCCTGATCGGGTCGGGGATTTCGACATTCGCGATCGGCCGCGCTTCCGCTGCCGACTATCCGGCGCGGCCGGTGCGCTGGATCGTGGGTTATCCGCCGGGCGGCGCCACCGACATCATCGCGCGCCTGGTCGGGCAGCGGCTGTCGGAGAGGCTCGGGCAGCAATTCGTGATCGAGAACAAGCCGGGCGCCGGCAACAATATCGGCACCGAGGCGGCGATCAACGCCGAGCCGGACGGCTACACCGTGCTGCTGGTCAATCCGGCCAATTACATCAATGCCTCGCTTTACGCCAATCTGAAGTTCAACTTCGTGCGCGACGTCGCGCCGGTTGCTTCCTTCAATCGCGTGCCGAACGTGATGACCGTCAACAAGGACGTGCCGGCCAAGACCGTCGCCGAGTTCATCGAATATGTGAAGGCCAATCCCGGCAAGGTGAACATGGCCTCTTCCGGCAACGGCACCTCGGTGCATCTCTCCGGCGAGATGTTCATGGCGATGACCGGCTGCAAGATGCAGCACGTGCCGTATCGCGGCGCCGCGCCCGCGATCACCGACATGCTCGGCGGCCAGGTGCAGGTGATCTTCGACAACATGCCCTCGATCATCCAGCACATCCGCTCCGGCGCGTTGCGCGCGCTGGCTGTGACGTCAACGGAGCGATCCTCGCAACTGCCCGATGTTCCGTCGGTCGCCGAAACCGTGAAGGGCTACGAGGCGAGCGCGCTGTTTGGCATGGGCGCGCCGAAGAACATGCCGAAGGAAGTTGTCGCCAAGCTCAACACCGAGATCAACGCCGTGCTCGCCGAACCCGACATGAAGAAGCGTCTGGTCGAGCTCGGCGGCGATCCGCTGATCCAGACGCCGGAGGCCTTCGGCAACGACATCAAGGCCGAGACCGACAAGTGGAAGAAGGTGGTCGAGTTCGCCGGCCTCAAGGTCGAGTAGGCCTCGCAAGAGGCGCGATGCTGGATCGCGCGGGACAAACGTGGCCCGCGTGGTACAGCCGGTCCCTGGCCGAAGCCGGATTCGTCGGCCTTGACGCGGAATAAAATGACCTTCAGGAACCTTATCAAAGATGCCGCACCTGGCTAACTGCGGCGTCCGAGGAGCCGGATCATGAGCGCATCGGGATTGGCAATGCTTATTCTGGGAACGATGACGCTCGCAGGCGCGGCGAGTATCACGCCCGCTTCCGCCGATCCTTATGACTACCCATGGTGCGCGCAGGGCCCGAGCCTGGGTTATCCCGGCGAATGCGCTTACCGGACCTACCAGCAATGCCTCGCGAGCGTGTCCGGCCGCTATCTCTATTGCGGCGAGAATCCGCGCTTCTTGTTCAGCGAACCGCCGCCGCCACCACCGGGCCGCTATCAGCGTCGGCACCGGACCGTATATCCCGACTAGCGTTGCGGCATCACCGCAAGGCAGTCTGTCGCCACTGTTCCTGACGTTCCTCCCTCGCGTCGGGTCCATGCTGACGTGATCGTGAAGCCGCGCACTTGACGTCACGCCGTTTGCGCCTATACTAAACCATATGGTTAAGTATCAGGATGAGACGCTGGACCGCACCTTTGCGGCGCTTTCCGATCCCACCCGTCGCGCGCTGCTGGCGCGGCTCGGCGACCAGGAAAGCCTGTCGGTGAGCGAGCTGGCGCAGCCATTCGCGATGTCGCTGCCGGCGATCATGAAGCATCTCGACGTGCTCACCGATGCGGGTCTCGTCGCGCGCGAAAAGACCGGCCGCACGGTGGCGTGCCGGCTCACCGCACGGCCGATGGAGCAGGCGATGAACTGGCTCAATCGCTATGCGCAATTCTGGTCCGACAATCTCGACCGCCTTGCCGCCTTTGTGGAGGAAGAACCATGGCAAACCAATCCGCAGTCGCCGCCGACGCCGGCCTCGCCGCGCGCCCAAGCCTCACCCTCACGCGGCGCCTCCGCGCGCGGCCGGAAAAAGTCTACGCCGCGTGGACCGAGCCGGAAAATCTAGCGCAGTGGTTCGGACCGGGTGGGGTCAAGCCGGCCACGACGCGTGCGGAACTCGATGTCCGCGTCGGCGGACGCTATCGCATCGGATTCATCGGCACCAACGGCGAATATCACGAGGTCGGCGGCGTCTATCGTGAGGTGGTGCCGAACGAGAAGCTGGTGTTCAGCTGGGCCTGGCATTCGACGCCCGAACGCGAATCCGAGGTGACGATATCGATCAAGCCCGATGCCGGCGGTACGTTGCTCACCTTCCACCACGCGCAGTTCGTCGATGAGGCCGCCCGCGACAACCACCAGCGCGGCTGGACCGCATTCCTCGGCAATCTGGAAAGCTTCGTCGACGCCTGACCTGCAAAGGAGCATCCCATGCAACAGCACATGATCGTCTCGCGCGAAGAATGGATCGCAGCCCGCAAGGCATTGATGGCCGGTGAGAAGGAACTGACCCAGGCCCGCGAAGCGCTCAGCCGGCAGCGCCGCGAACTGCCCTGGGTGAAAGTTGACAAGGACTATGTCTTCGACGGCCCTGGCGGCAAAATGACCCTCGGCGATCTCTTCAGGGGCAGGCCGCAACTCGTGGTGCAGCATGTGATGTTCGCGCCGGAGTGGGACGCTGCGTGCAAGAACTGCTCGTTCTGGGCCGACGGTTTCGAGCGCATAGTTCCGCATCTCGCCGCACGCGACACCACGATGATCGCGATCTCGCGGGCGCCGCTCGTCAAGCTCGCCGCATTCAAGGCGCGGATGGGCTGGACCTTCGATTGGGTCTCCTCGGGAGAGAGCGACTTCAACTACGATTACGGCGTGTCGTTCACGCAAGCGCAGATCGATGCGGGGGACGCGAAATACAATTATGGAACGACGCCGCTCTATGGTCCCGAACTGCCCGGCGTCAGCGTGTTCTTCCGCGACGAGCAGGGAAGCGTGTTCCACACCTACTCGACCTTCGCGCGCGGCCTCGACATGATGAATGCCGCCTATCACTATCTCGACCTGACACCACTCGGCCGCCACGAGGAAGGATTGCCCTATCCGATGGATTGGGTGCGGCTACGTGACCAGTACCAACCGGCGCCGGTTCAGGCATCCTGCTGTCACTCCTGATCGTCATTACGAGCGCAGCGAAGCAATCCATCGCGCCGCAAGTGTCGAGATGGATTGCTTCATAGCTTCGCTCCTCGCAATGACGGGGAACCAAACAGCAGGAAGTCATCCGCATGCCTTACGTCGATGGATTCATCGTCGCCGTGCCGAAGAAGAAACTCAAAGCCTATGCGCAGCTCTCGAAGAAGGCCGGCAAGGTCTGGCGCGAGTATGGCGCGCTGGATTATCGCGAATGGGTCGCCGACGACGTCAAGCCAGGCAAGCTGACCTCATTTCCGCAGAGCGTGAAGCTGAAGGCCGGCGAAACCGTCGTGTTTGCCTGGATCACCTACAAGTCGCGCGCCCAGCGCGACCGGATCAACGCCAAGGTGATGGCCGATCCGCGCCTGGCGTCGATGGGCACGGGCGACGTGCCGTTCGACGCCAAGCGGATGATCTATGGCGGCTTTGCCAGCCTCGTGAAGGTCTGACGCGGCACGGTTTTGCCGCAATCCGCGCAGTAACCGGCTGTTAAACATCACGCTCGGCACGCGGCGCGATGCTGCTTGCGTTTACTTGGTGATCCCGTATACTTTGCAATACAAAGTTCGGGCGAATCATGCGTGACCTCGACAAGGCGTTGGCCGATATCCTCGCCATCCGCAGCCAGATTGCGGCCGGAACGGCGTTCCGCGGCTACGGTCCGGCAACCGTCGCCGCCACCAGCGGCATCGCGCTGGTCACGGCGCTTGCGCAATATCTCTGGCTCGCCGATCCCACCGCTCATCCGATCGCGTTCCTCGCAGGCTGGGCGGCGGCCGCGTTGGTCTCCGCCGTGCTGATCTGGATCGAGATGCAGGCGCGCTCGCGGCGGCATCATTCCGGCCTTGCGGACGCGATGGTCCAGCAGGCGATCGAGCAGTTCGTTCCCGCGGCGATCGCCGGCGTGCTGCTCGCGATCCTGCAATGGAAGTTCGCGCCCGAGACGCTGTGGATGCTGCCCGGCCTGTGGCAGGTGCTGGTCAGCCTCGGCGTGTTCGCTTCGGTCCGCCTGCTGCCGCGCACGATCGCGCTCGGCGGCGCCTGGTATTTCCTGTCGGGCTTCACGGTGCTCTTGATCGCAAGCCAGAGCCACGCGCTGTCGCCCTGGACCATGGGACTGCCATTCGCGATCGGCCAGTTGCTGCTCGCAGCGCTGCTCTATTTCGCTTCCGGAGGCCATGATGCCGAAGACTGACCTGACCACCGCGCCGTTCGCCTATGACGGCCTCGACCGCGTCATCCACGAGAAGGCGCGGCTCGGCCTGCTGACCTCGCTGATGGCGCATCCGAAGGGGCTCGCCTTTGCCGATCTCAAGCAGCTCTGCGGCCTGACCGACGGTAACCTCAGCCGGCACCTCCAGGTGCTGCAGGAGGCCGGTCTCGTCGACGTCATCAAGGGCTATGAAGGCAATCGTCCGCACACCACCTGCCGCCTGACCAAGAGTGGTCGTCGCCGCTTCCTCGACTATCTCGCTGTGCTCGAGCAGCTGGTGCGTGACGCGGCCAAGGCCGCCGGCACGGCCGAGAGGGCCGCCGGCACGGCAGAAAAGGCCGCCGGCAAGGACGACCGCGCAGCTGGCCGCCTCGGTATCCAGCCGGTTTGAACCATCTCATTTTTGTCCGGAGACTTTGTGATGCAAAGTAACGTCGCGCTCAAGCCGGAAGCCGCCTTCAGGCTCCATGTCGGCATCATCATGGACGGCAATGGCCGCTGGGCAACGCGGCGCGGCCTGTCGCGCCTGCGCGGACACGAGGCCGGCGTCGAGGCGATCCGCCGCATCGTCGAGGCCGCACCGGACCAGGGCGTCGGCACGCTAACGCTCTACGCCTTCTCGAGCGACAACTGGCGCCGTCCGAAGGCCGAGGTCGCGGCGCTGATGGGGCTGCTGCGGTTCTATCTCGCCAACGAGATCGCCGCGCTCGTGCGCAACGGCGTTCGCCTCACCGTGATCGGCCGCCGCGACCGGCTGCCCGACGGCATCGCCGCCGCGATCACGCGCGCCGAGGCCGAGACCGCCGGCGGCACCACGCTGCATCTGCGCATCGCGATCGACTATTCGGCGCGCGACGCCATCCTGAACGCCGCCGCGCGCGCGGCCGGCGCCGGCGAGCTCAGCCGCGAGACGTTCGCCGATCTCATCACCGGCGAGGCCGGGCTGCGCGACGTCGACCTGATCATCCGCACTTCGGGCGAGAAGCGGCTGTCGGACTTCCTGCTCTGGGAGGGCGCCTATGCCGAGCTGCATTTCACCGAGCGGATGTGGCCCGAATTCGATGCCGACGATCTCGCCGACGCACTCGGCTCCTTCCATCGCCGCGAGCGCCGCTTCGGCGGGCTGACCGCGATCGCGCCGGCGGAGGTGCCGAACCTCTAGCGCGTCAAGCCGCGCCAACTGCTTCTTCCTAAAGCCCGGCCGGGGGGCTGGGCTCTCTCTCACAAGATGCGGGGACGAACGATCACGCCAACCAAAGCGGGAGCGATCATCCATGCGCATTCTTCTCATCAACGTGCCGCATCCGGCGATCGGCAGCCGGATCCCCGACGACCATCTGCCGCCACTCGGCCTGTTGTCGATCGGCGGCCCCCTAATCGATGACGGCCACGACGTTGGTCTTATCGATGCCGAGTTCGGGCCGATGCCGGTTCAAGCCATCGTGGCGGAGGCATCGAGATTTGCACCGGATGCGGTGCTGTTCGGTCATTCCGGCTCGACGTCGGGCCATCCTGTGATCGCCGCGGTGGCGCAGGCGATCGTCAAGGCCGTGCCCGGTGTCCGGATCGTCTATGGCGGCGTGTTTCCGACCTATCACTGGCGCGACATCCTGCGCGAGGAGCGCTACGTCACTGCGATCGTGCGCGGCGAGGGCGAAGAAACTGCGCGGCGTCTGATGCGGGCGCTGGAGGCCGGCGAGGATCTCCGCATCATCAACGGCATCGCATTCCGCGACGATTATGGGCCGCGCGTGACGCCGCCTGCGCCTGTTATCCGTGATCTCGATGCCTATCGCGTCGGCTGGGAATTGATCGATCACGCACGCTACAGCTATTGGGGCGGCCTGCGCGCCGTCGTCGTGCAGTTCTCGCGCGGCTGTCCGCATCTGTGCAATTATTGCGGCCAGCGCGGCTTCTGGACGCGGTGGCGGCACCGCGACCCCGTGCGGTTTGCGAAGGAGTTGGCGCGGCTCCATCGTGAGCACGGCGTCAAAGTGATCAATTTCGCCGACGAGAATCCGACCGTCTCGAAGAAGGCGTGGCGGGCCTTTCTCGAGGCCTTGATCGCGGAGGATGTCGATCTGATCCTGGTCGGCTCGACCCGCGCCGACGACATCGTGCGCGACGCCGATATCCTGCATCTCTACAAGAAAGCGGGGTGGCAGCGCTTCCTGCTCGGCACGTGCTGCTTCACCGCGACGCCGGGCTTCGTCACGCGATGCGCTGGTACACGCAGATGGGCCGCCGGGTCTGGCCGCACGAAATCCTCGGCTTCCTGCGCGACAAGAGGTTGAAGAACGGGCCCACCGTGCAGGAATTTTGGGGCGCGCCGCTGGATATGGAGGAGGAATCGATGTCGTCGCACCGGCCCGAGCGCCGCGTCGGCGCATCACGCGCGGCGTAAGTCGATACCGTCTTGTCGGATTCTGGATAACTGGCGCTGATGACTGGACGCCTGAGTCATCAGCGCGATAATTTCCAGGTCGGCTGCGCAGAACAAAAAGAACCGTGGCGGTCGAGGCGTCGAGTTGAGCATACAGGTTGCGATCTTAAAAATATTGGCCAGTCATTTCGGCGGCAGAGCCACCCTCGATTCACTCAAGCACGACATAGCAATCCTCTCATCGAGCGGCGACGATTGGCATGCGCGGATCAAACGTCTGGCGTCGCGGGTCCCCGAACTCGACATCTTTAGCCATGGCTATGTGCTCCGTGACGTCGAAGGCTGGGAGATCACATCGGCCGGTCGCGAGTTCCTGTGTGCACTGGAAGCGGTCACGCAAGACAATCTGCCGTCCGCGCCATCGGCCGATACCGTAATCCGCGCCGAGGGCAGGCTGATCGTGGTCGGTCACCGCTTCAAGAATCGGGTGCGGGCACCGAGTGATCCCGAACAGAGCACGCGAAGCAGCGCCTTCGGGCGGCATTGCAGCACCATCTCGGTGAACTTGAACCAGAGCAGCACGCGCCATGGCGGCATGTGCCTGGTCGCCAGCACCTGATGCTTGTAGTCCCAGAGCCTGCGATCGGTCTGGATGACGCGCCGCTCCGCCGCGAGACGGAAATACGGCGTCCAGCGATGCGGCGTGACGTACAGCATCTGGATCTGGTCGGGATCATAGGACAACAGCTGCCTGAGACCGCGCCAATGATCGCGATCGGTCTCCTCCTCGAAGCCGACCACCCAGGTCGCCATCGACAGGATGCCGTGCTGGCGCATCAAACGGATGGCCTCGCGATCGATCGTGGTGGTCGCGCCCTTGCGGATCAGCTCCAGCGTCTTCTCGTCGGTGTTCTCCATGGACGTGGCTCCGGAGGTCGCAAATGACTGCTTTGGCTCAATCGATCGCACGCGCGTTTCCGGCCAATTCGCTTCGGAGCAGCATCGCCCGGCATGTCCTGCTGCTTGCCTCCGCGGTCCTGTTCGTTGCGGCGCTCAGGGCAAGCTACGGCCTCGATCTCAGCGCTGGTCTCTTTTAGCCGCGCGACAAATTATCCGGCCTCAAGTCATATTGGGTTAACCGGACTGAGGTAGCCGGGCGCACGCTTTCCTTGCATCTCTAACCCGGGCCGGTCTTCCATGGATAAGCCGATGCGCTGCCGGTGCGGCAGGACGCGAACCATTGTGCTCGACAAGCATTTCCGCACCGCGCTGGTATGCCCGAAATGTGATGAGGTTCAACTGACCGGGCCGGCGAGGCCGGAGGAACGGGTGTTGACCGCACGCTAAAGCGCGGTCGTGTTCGGCGCCGAAACCCGCTAGGTTCCGTCTGACGAAACGGACCAAAGCGAAACCCGATGCCACAGCCTGCCCATACCGCCGCCATCACCCTTGCCGACATACGCCGTGCCGCGGATGTGATCCGGGATGCGGTCATGGTCACGGCCTGCAACGAGAGCCGGACGCTGGGCGAGATCTGCGGCTGCCGCCTGTTCCTCAAATTCGAGAACCTGCAGTTCACTGCGACGTTCAAGGAGCGCGGCGCGCTGAATCGCCTGCAGGCGCTGTCGCCCGGGGAGCGCAAGCGCGGCGTGATCGCGATGTCTGCCGGCAATCACGCCCAGGGCGTGGCCTATCACGCCAAGCGGCTCGGCATCCCCGCCACCATCGTGATGCCGATCGGCACGCCCATGGTGAAGATCGAGAACACCAGGCGGCACGGCGCCGAGGTGATCATCACCGGGCAGACGCTGGAAGAATGCTTCGCGTTCGTTGGCTCGCATGCTGTGCAGAAGGGCCTGATCCTGATCCATCCCTATGACGACCCGCTGATCATTGCAGGGCAAGGCACGATCGGACTTGAAATGCTCGCGACGGTGCCGGAGCTCGATATCCTGGTGGTACCGATCGGCGGCGGCGGGCTGATCTCGGGCATCGCCACGGCCGCAAAGGCGCTGAAGCCGTCGATCCAGGTCGTCGGCGTGCAGGCCCAGCTCTATCCGTCAATGTACAATGCGGTCAAAGGCGAGCAGCTGCCGATGCGTGGCGACACCCTCGCCGAGGGCATTGCGGTCAAGGCGCCCGGGCAGATCACCACGAAAATCGTCCGCGAGCTCGTCGACGACATCATCCTGGTCAGCGAGGACCAGATCGAGCGCGCGGTCGCGACCCTGATCTCGATCGAGAAGACGGTGGTCGAAGGCGCCGGCGCCGCCGGCCTCGCCGCCGTGCTCGCGGCACCGGCGCGCTTTGCCGGCCGCAATGTCGGCCTGGTGCTGACTGGCGGCAATATCGACACCAGGCTGATCGCTTCGGTCCTGACCCGCGAGCTCGCGCGCGAGGGACGGCTGACGCAGCTGGCGCTCGACATCGTCGACCGGCCCGGACAGCTCGCGGCGGTGTCGATCCTGCTTGCCGACGCCGGCGCCAACATCATCGAGGTCTCGCATCAGCGCACCTTCTCCGATCTTCCGGCGAAGGCGACGCTGCTCGAGCTCGTGATCGAAACCCGCGACCGCGCCCATCTGGAAGAGGTGCTGGCAAGGCTCGGCGCCGAAGGATTCGCGGTGCGGGAGACCTAGCAACTTTGCGCTATCTGCCGCGAACTGAAGTCCTGACCCGTCATCCTGAGGAGGCCGCAACGCGGCCGTCTCGAAGGATGAATCGGCCACCGGCCGGGCCGCGCATCCTTCGAGACGCGCGCAAGTGCGCGCTCCTCAGGATGACGGATTTCAATAGGCGAACTAACCCTCGTTGTCCCCCGCCGCGAGCTCGGCGAGCTTCGCGATGGTGTTGATGTTGCGCGCGGTGCCCTTGGCGGCGGCGGGGATCTTCAGCTTCGAGCGGCCCATGCCGCTGCCATAGGCGACATAGATCTCGCGCTTGCCGAGCCGCACCTCTTCGTCCTGCTGGCCCTTGATGTCCTTCAAGGCGTCCTTCGGCGGCGGCTCGTCGAGGAAGATCGCGACAGTATAGTTCGGCGGTGCTTTCGGAAACGGATTGGCCTTCAGCACCGCGGCGATCTCGTCCGCGTTGCGGACGACGACGCCGACCGGCTTGCCGGCATAGGCCCGCAGCCGCCGCTCCAGCGCAGCCTTGACCTTGGCCGCGCCGAGCTTCGAGGAGAACACGACATTGCCGCTGGCGATATAGGTCTGCGCGTCGGCAAATCCCTCGTCGACGCACATCGCCTTCAACTCGGTCATAGGCAGCTTGCCGGTGCCGCCGACATTGACCGCGCGCAGCAGGGCGACGTAACGCGGCATCGACTAGCCGTCGGCCTTCTTCTTCGCAGGCTTCTTGGCCGGCGGCGGCTCTTCCATCGCCTTCTTCATGGCGCGCGCATAGGCGTCGGCGGCGTTCTCGGCCGAATTCTGCAACCGCTTGGCGGTCGCGGTTGCGTTCATCATCGTGCTCTTGGCCAGGAAGCGGAAGCGCGCCTTGGTCTCCTTGTCCTTGGCCTTGGCCGCGCGCGCGACCCAGACGGCCTGGCGCTTCTTGGCAGCCGCCATCACGGCCTTGGTCTGCGCTTTTGCGGTTTGCCGGATGACGGCGTCGAGGTCGGCTTCGGCCATTCAGATGCACTCATTGACTGGACATGCGCCGGGAGGGCGCACGGAGGGACGGGAGCTACCCCTAGCGTAACCGGTGCCGTTTGAACATGCGATCGTTTTGCGAATTCCCGGAGGATCGCATCGACCCCTGTACCGAGGCTTGCGCGGCGTGCGCTAGTCTCCTGACGACCCCGGCGGCACCTTCGCGCCGGCGAGCAGTCTGGCCAGCTCGACCTGCCGGCCCAGTCCGGTCTTGGCCAACACCGCCTTGAGCTGGTTGCGAACCGTTTCGCGGGAAATGCCGAATGCGCCGGCGATTGCCTCGACGGTGCGTCCTTCGCCAATGCCGCGCGCGACGCGCGCCTCCGCCGGCGTCAGGTCGAACAGGCCCTGCAGCACCTCCGCGGTCGGCACCTCGGCCGGCACCACCGGCGTCACGATCACGATCGCCGCCGCGCGATCGAACAGGTCACGCGCTGCGCCGTGGATCGGGACCAGATGCACGATCAGCGGCGGCCGATCCTCCTGTGCCGCGATCGGCACCGAGCGTACCTCCACGCCGATCAGTCCCTGATCAAGTGCGGCCAGCGCCTGGGCGAACAGCGCGTCGGCAGTGGTCGCCGCCAGCGTCAGGCGCTCGCCGCGATCCTGCATCACGTCGGGCACCAGGCGGTCGAACAGCGCGTTGGCCGCCATCAGGCGGCCGCCGCGCCGCAGCACTGCCGCGGGCAGGCCGAGCATCGCCAGCGATTCGGTTGCCGCCCTGGCGCGCTCCATCCCGAGCCGTGCCGACAGCAGCGCGGCACGCGCCAGATGCGGCCGCAGCGCGTCGAGCTGCTCGATTGCTTCCCGCTCGATCGGTCCGTGCTGGTATTCGCGCTCGACGCTGTAGATCAGCACGTCGCCGCTCGGCACCGGGATCGCAGTACCGGCGCCCCATCCGAGCCCGCGCGGGCGGAAGAATTCGCGGATCTGGAAATCCTGCTGCACCTCCTCGGGCGTATCGAACACGTCGATGTCGCGCAGGAAGCCGGCATGGTTGGCCGCGAGCAGGCGCGGCAATCGCCCGTTGCGCTCGTGCCAGCCGCCTTCGACATAGGCCACCGTGTCGTCGTGCATGTCGGGGGACGCGACCCAGCGGACGTCGTGCGGGGCCGCCGTCAGCAGCACAATACCGCGCGCACGCGCGATTGCACCGACCTGATGCAGGACATTCGGCCACAATTCGGGGACGACCGCGGCCTCATAGGCCAGTTCAATCAGATGCTCGTGCAGGTCGTTCGCCATCGGTCATCCCAAAAACCGTTGTTGCCCAATAGATAAACCCGGCGACCCCGGAAATATTGCGTAAAGCAATTCAGCCCGAGCCACGAGTCCGGGTTATTCCGGTGCGCGTTCACGCGCATCAGGGGGAATTCCGACGTTTTCGCCGCTCTTCTTCGCGATTTTCGCGCGGGCGCGTGGAGCCTCGCTCGCTCGGCTGCGACCCGGCGCGCGGCCGCCGGCGCCCGGACGACGAATTCCAAGGCCGATGCCAGGTCGGCGGGGGCAGGCCCAAGACTTGATAGAGACTCGATAGAGATTTGATGAAGACCCGATAATCAAGGCCTGACGATCATCGCCGCGTGTGGTGAAATCGAAGCTGCGTGACAGGCAGAAATATTCCGAAGCATCTCGAAACCTGATTGGCGTGACTGGCGCTGCGCCAGCCCCGCCGGCGTCACACATTTACAACGCTGCACGCGATCGTTCGAGCATGAACATCCTTTAATTTGTATCCGGGCAATCCGTGGCGCCAGCTAGGGCATGATCCGGAAAAGTGCGAAGCGTTTTTCCGAAAAGGATCATGCCTAAGGGGCGACCTACGCGCGATGACGATTCAAACCGGGTCTCATCGCGCTTTGAGCGGCCACCTCTGACATTCATGCGAGCCATCGTCGGCTCGGGGAAAGTCGATGATCAGTCGCAGGGCTCTTTCCGGATTGTTGATGACGCTGGTCGGCCCCTCGTCGCGGACCGGCAACGACAGGCTGGCGCTGGGCCATTGCCAGGGATCATGCGCGAATGTCGACTTGCCGACCCTTGGCTACGATCAGTTCTGCCGGTCGTTGTTCGATATCGCGGCAAGCGGCAGGCTGCATGCGGTCGCAACCGGTTCGGAGATTCGCGGAGAGATGCGATCCCTGTTCCGGGCGCGGCGGCTTTATCGGCCGTCGCACGACGAGATCCGGGTTCACTGGCGCGCGCTCGCGGATGGCTTCTCGGTCGTGAAGGTCGAGTTCGATCTGGAATGCGGTGTGCCGGTGCGCGGATGTCTTGGAATTCCCGACGGAGAATTCAAGGGGTTGATCCTGCTCGGCCACGGCATGGCGAGCACGCCGGAGCGCTGCTTCGACGATGCCGACAAGGACTACATGAACGCGCTCGGCAAACAGCTATGTCGGGACGGCTACGTCGTCTGGTGTCCTTACATCATCCAAATCGGAAATCAGGAGAGCCAGAACAACATCGCCGCGATGCTGGCATCGCACGGTGTCTCCGCCCACAACGTGTCATGCGCATCGCTCGACGCCGGCGAAATCGTTTGCAGGAAGCTCACCGGCGCGTCGGGTTTGAATGTCGGCGTCTACGGGGTGTCCTGGGGCGCCTTTCTCGCGCTGCATCTGGAAGCCGCGACGGGGCAGATGCGGCCGACTGTCGTGTCCGGATATATGCGCGACGAGAAGAAGTTCCTGATGTCATCCGTGATCACCAGGAATCTCGGCGTCGAACTTGCGGCCTACATCCATTTCAGCAACGGCCGCGCCAAGTACGCCGGCGCGGAGCTGGCGTACTTGCTCTGCCCGTGTCCGCTGTTCGTCGAGATCGGGAGCCGTGACGGTGCAAACGCGCTGGAACTTGGGCGGGATGAAAAGTTTTCTCAAATGCAGTCGATCTACGCATCGTCAGGCCATCCGCATTTGATCGACATTGACATCTTCGACGGTGTGCACGAGGTCAGCGGCAAGCGCGCGCGGCCGTGGCTATCCGAACGTCTGGCGTCGCCGGCCTATCAAGACACCTCTCGCTTGAAGAACGCCATCGCGTTGTGAGCGCAGCCTGACCTCGAGGGTACCGAGGCTGCGCTCGTGTGGATCACATTGACGGGAGCTTTCGGCGCCGGCGGCATGCACTGAGCCGGTCCGCGCGGCCGCAATGGCTGTGTCATGGTGGCATTGCAGCGCTCTTGAAAGCTGGCTGTCGTCGGGATCGGCGCAACGATCGCGGCCGAGTTACAGCATTGTCGGATTGGCCGCGTTATGATCTGCTGCAACGCACCTGCCCATCCTGACCTTCGGGTCTGAGGGAACTCGACGTCATATCCGTCTCGTAGCGTCTGTTGGTAGCCGAAGGGTTGGACTGCATGAGTGGTACGGAACGCATGCGCGGTCGTTTGGCAGGGCTTCTCGTATCGGCGGGATTGGTGGCGGCGGGAGTATCAGCGGCCCATGCCCAGGCGGGGCCGCCCGGGCCTCCTGCCGTGGGCGTGTTCGAGGCGGTGAAGCGGCCGATCACCGAAACCAATGAATTTCTCGGACGCATCGAGGCGCCCAACCGCGTCAACGTGGTGGCGCGCGTCACGGCGTTCTTGGACAAGCGGAACTTCGTCGAAGGCTCCGAGGTCAAGGCCGGCGACCTGCTGTACCAACTCGAGCGCGGCCCGTTCGAGGCCGATCTTGCATCGAAGAAAGCGCAGGTCGCCCAATTGCAGGCGACGCTGGTCAACGCCAAGCTGACCACCGATCGCGCCAAGGCCCTGATGGGCGGGCCGGCCGGCCAGCAGTCGAACGTCGACGCCGCAGTCGCCAACCAGCAGAGCCTCGAGGCGCAGGTGCAGGCCGCGCAGGCGCAGGTCGACCTCTCCCAGATCAATCTCGACTACACCATGATCCACTCGCCGATCGACGGCAGGATCGGACGCACCGCGGTCACCGAGGGCAACGTCGTGACGCCGAGCTCGGGAACCCTGACGACAATCGTCAGCCAGGACCCGATGTACGTCACCTTTCCCGTGCCGGTGCGCGAGGCGCTCGATCTGCGCGACCGTTATGCGACGCGCGGCGGCTTCAAGGCCGTCGTCATCCGCCTGCGGTTGCCGGACGGCCGGCTCTTCGACAAGACCGGCGAGCTGAATTTCGTCAACAACACGATCGCGCAGAACACCGATACCATCTCCCTGCGCGGCACCATCCCCAATCCGCCGACATATACTTCCGTCGCGGCTGGCGGCTCGCTCCGCGAACTCACCGACAATGAGTTCGTGACCGTTCTCCTCGAAGGCGTGCAGCCGGTCGAGGTGCTGGCTATCCCGCGTTCGGCAGTGCTGTCGGACCAGCAGGGCGAATATGTCTATGTCGTCGGCGCGGACAACAAGGCCGAGCAAAGGCGGATCCAGCTTGGGCAATCGACCGCAACGATTGCGGCGGTAACGAGCGGCATCTCGCTCGGCGACAAGGTCGTCGTCGAGGGGTTGCAGAAGGTCAAGCCGGGCGAGGTGGTGGCGCCGGGGCCCGTCAGCGCGCTGATCCAGTCGAGCATGAAGGTTTCGGCGGATGGCGGCGCGAGCAGCGCGCCGAAATCGACGGGCAATAACCCATGATTTCTGCCGTCTTCGTCGATCGTCCGCGGCTTGCGATCGTCATCGCGTTCGTGATCACGATCGCGGGCGCGCTGGCGCTGATGCAGATTCCGGTCGCGCAGTTTCCGGACATCGTGCCGCCGCAGGTCACGGTCTCCGCCGTATTCCCCGGCGCATCGGCCGAAGTGGTGGAATCGAGCGTCGCCCAGCCGCTGGAAGCGCAGGTCGTGGGCGTCGACAAGATGCTCTACATGAAGTCGACCAGCGGCAATGACGGCAGCTACACGCTGACGGTCTCCTTCGCGCTCGGCACCGATCCCGATATCAACACCGTCAACGTCAACAACCGCGTGCAGAGCGCGCTCGCGCAATTGCCGACCGAGGTGCAGGCGCAGGGCCTGACCGTGCAGAAGAAATCCTCGGCGGTACTGCAATTCATCGTGCTGTACAGCAAGAGCGGCGATCAGGATCCGCTGTTCATCACCAACTACGCCATCATCAACGTGCTGGACGCGATCTCGCGCACGCCTGGTGTCGGACAGGCCTCGCTGTTCGCGAAGCTGAACTATTCGATGCGGATCTGGTTCGACACCCAGCGCCTGACCAGCCTCAATCTGGCGCCGTCCGACGTGATCGCCGCGATCCGGGCGCAAAGCGTGCAGGCGCCGGTCGGCCGCATCGGCGCGCGTCCGATCAGCAATGACCAGCAGTTCCAGTTCAATGTGCAGACGCAAGGCCGCCTGACGACATCCAAGCAGTTCGGCGACATCGTGCTGCGGGCCAATCCGGATGGATCGGTGCTGCGGATCAGGGACGTTGCTCGCGTCGAGATCGGCGCGCAGAACATGGATTCGGAGTCGCGGATCGACGGCAATCCCGGCGTGCCGATGGGCATCTATCTCGCGCCCGGCGCCAATGCGGTGACCACGGCCAAGGCGGTGCAGGCCACGCTTGCGCGGCTGTCGGAGCGGTTTCCGCCGGGGTTGACCTATCTCGTGCAGTACGACTCCACCACCTTCGTGTCCGATACGATCAAGGAGGTGATGAAGACGCTCGGCGAAGCCTTCGTGCTCGTCGTGATCGTGGTGTTCCTGTTCCTCGGCAATCTGCGCGCCACGGTGATCCCCGCGGTCGCGGTTCCGGTCAGCCTGATCGGCGCCTTCGCGGTGCTGCTAGCGCTCGGCTATTCCGCCAATACGGTCTCGCTGCTGGCGATGGTGCTGGCGATCGGCATCGTGGTCGACGACGCCATCGTCGTGGTCGAGAACGTCGAGCGCGTCATGGAGGAGGAGCCGGAACTGTCGCCGGCCGACGCCACCAAGAAGGCGATGGCGCAGATCACGGCGCCGATCATCGCGATCTCGCTGGTGCTGCTCTCGGTGTTCGTGCCGATCGCGTTCATCCCGGGCATTTCCGGCACGCTGTTCCGCCAGTTCGCGGTGACGATCAGCGCCGCGATGGTGATCTCGGCGCTGAATGCGCTGACCTTGTCGCCGGCACTGTGCGCTGTTTTCCTGCGTCATGGCGGGCCGCGCCGCGGCATCATGGGACGGGTGCTCGGCAGCATCGACTGGGTGCGCGACCGCTACGCCGGCGTGGTGCAACGGCTGGTTCGTGTGGCGGTGCTGTCGCTGGTTGCGGTGCTGGTGTTTGCAGGCGCGGTGTTCGGCGTGTCGAAGATCACGCCGACCGGCTTCCTGCCCGAGGAGGATCAGGGCGCCTTCTTCATCGCGGTGCAATTGCCCGACGGCGCGTCGGTGGCACGCACCAGTGAGGTCACCAAGCAGGTCGAGGCGCTCTTGAAGAAGAATCCGGCGATCGACCATGTGCTGTCGATCATCGGCTTCTCGCTGCTCGACGGTGCTAGCGAGCCGAATTCGGCCTTCATGGTGGCGCGCATGAAGGCGTTCGCCGACCGCAAGGCCGTCACCGACTCGGTGCAGGCGGCGATCGGGCAGACCTTCGTTGGGGGATCGCAGATTCGCCAGGCTTCGGTGCTGCCGTTCAACCTGCCGCCGATCATCGGGCTATCGACCTCCGGCGGCTTCGAATATCAGCTTGAGGCGCTCGAAGGGCAGGATCCGGCCTCGCTCAGCAGCGTGATGGGCGGGCTGATCGGCGCGGCGAACCGCAATCCGAATCTGGCCCGCGTGTTCTCGACCTTCACCGCGACCAACCCGTCGGTCTATCTCGACATCGATCGCGCCAAGGCGCAGGCGCTCGGCCTCAACATGGCCGACGTCTTCACCGCGCTGCAGGCCACGCTCGGCGGCATCTACGTCAACAACTTCAACCTGTTCGGCCGCACCTGGCAGGTCAATGTGCAGGGCGATGCCGCCGATCGCCGCGACATTCCCGATATCTGGCAGATCTATGTGCGCAACAGCGGCGGCGAGATGGTGCCGATCCGCTCGATCGCAAGCCTGCGCATCGTGACCGGACCGCAGGTGATCACGCGCTACAACAATTATCGTTCGGTCACCGTGAACGGCAGCCCGGCGGCGGGCGTGTCCTCGGGCACCGCGATCGCGACGATGGCCGAGCTCTCCAAGTCGACGCTGCCTTCCGGCTATTCCTACGAGTGGACCGGCACGGCCTATCAGGAGCAGGCGGCCTCCGGCCAGACCGGCATCATTCTCGGCCTCGCGGTGCTGTTTGCCTATCTGTTCCTGGTCGCGCTGTATGAGAGCTGGACGATCCCGATTCCCGTGCTGCTATCGGTCACGGTCGGCGTGTTCGGTTCCTATCTTGCGATCAAGCTCGCGGGCCTCAACCTCGATCTCTACGGTCAGATCGGCCTCGTGGTGCTGATCGCGCTCGCCGCCAAGAACGGCATCCTGATCGTCGAGTTCGCCAAGGAGCAGCGCGAGGCCGGCAAGCCGATCGCGGAGGCCGCGACGATGGGCGCGCAAATGCGCTTCCGCGCCGTCATGATGACATCAATTGCCTTCATCCTCGGCCTGGTGCCGCTGGTGGTCGCGACCGGTGCCGCGGAAATCAGCCGCCGTGCGGTCGGCACCGCGGTGTTCGGCGGTATGCTCGCCGCAAGCTCGGTTGGCATCTTCCTGGTGCCGATGCTGTTCGTCACCTTCCAGGGCTGGCGCGAGGGTGTAAAGAACCGCTTCGGCAGACGGAGCAAGGCCGAACAGCCTGCCTCGCATTAGATCCTGCCTAATCCCTTCGCGCATTAGGGAGGCGCGTGGGGCGGGTCTATGCTGCTGGCCTCATCGATGGAGTTCTGGATTGAGCGTTGCCTTCACCAAGGAAGAAAGTGCCGAGACCGCGTCCGAAACGCTGTTGCCGGACCGCCCCATTTCGCCGCATCCCAACCTGGTGACCGAAGCAGGACGCAAGGCGCTGGAGCGTGAGCTCCGGGCGGCACGCGAGGCCCTTGAGGCCGCCCAACAGCTGGACGACGTCAACGAACGGCGGCGGCAGTCGGCGGTTCCGTTGCGCGACGCGCGCTATCTCACGGAGCGGCTCCGCACCGCGCAGGTCGTGCCTGACCCTGCTTCCACCGAAACTGTTGCCTTCGGCAGCACGGTGACTTTCAGCCGCGCCGACGGGCGGGTGCAGACCTATCGCATTGTCGGCGAGGACGAAGCCGATCCAAAGGCAGGCTCGATTTCCTTTGTCTCGCCGGTGGCGAGGTCGCTGATGGGCAAAGCCCTGGGCGACGTCGCAGGCGCCGGCGATCAGGAGCTGGAGATCGTCGCGATCGCTTAGAGAGTGATGGGATTAGATATCGGCCGCAAAGACGGCCTGCTCCCTCTCCCGCTTGCGGGGGAGGGCTGGGGTGGGGGCTCTCTCCGCGAGTCGTATCGTGGAGAGAGCCCCCACCCGCATCGCATTTTCAATGCGATGCGATCTCCCCCGCAAGCGGGAGAGGTGCAGCAAATCCTCCTCTGGACCGATTCCGCTGAAGCCAATCGCGCTTGATCACGCTGCCGGCAGGGTAAGCCGCTCGATAGTCTGAATATGCCGCGCCAGCAGGCTGCAGGCCTGTTCGATGTTGCGGGCGCGCAGCGCCTGCAGGATCACGCGATGATCCGGGCTCGGCCGCGGCCGCCAGCCGGCGTTGCGCGCCATCGCGAACACCAGTCGCGAATTCGCAAGCTGCAGGCCGTCGAGGCTGGCAAGCAGCCGCGGCATCGCGCACGGCGCCACCAGCGCGTGATGAAAGGCGCGATTGGCCATCTCGAAATCCTGCACCGTCTCGGCATTGTCGCCTTCGATCATGGCGAGCTCGATCCGTGCCAGATGCGCCGATGTGAGCCTGGGAGCGGCGTTGCGCAACGCGACCACTTCGAGCGCGGCGCGCATCTCGGCGATTTCCTTCACCGACCTGGTGTCGAGCGGCGCGACCCGCACCCCGCGTCGCGGCACCGCAACAACGAGATGCTGCGCCTCCAATTGCCTGAACGCCTCGCGCACCGGCACGTGGCTCGAATGGAATTCGCGCGCGACATGATCCTGCCGCAGCGGCGCGTCCGGCAGCAATTCGCCGTTGATGATGCGCCCGCCGATCGCTTCGGCGATGCGCCCCGCGGTGGTCGTGTTCTCGCCTTCGCTCGTCATAGATTATCTATCGTAAAAACGGGTGCGTGCGCGTACTGGCTCGGCTAGCATCGTTCTAAGTCCACAGATCATAGATAATATACCAGATTATCTATGATCCACAGCAAACGAGAAAGCAAGCCATATGGTTGATGTCGTGGAAATCGAACGGACCGACAGCGGCACCAGTGCAGCGCCCCGCAAGACCTGGGACCGTGCCGAGGCTGAAGCACTCTACAATTTGCCGTTCGCGGATTTGATGTTTCAGGCGCAAGGCGTGCATCGCGCCAACTTCAATCCGAACCATGTCGAAACCGCGAGCCTGCTCAGCATCAAGACCGGCGGCTGCCCGGAAGACTGCGGCTACTGCTCGCAAAGCGCGCATTACGACACCGGCCTGAAGGCCACTCGCCTGATGCCGCGGGACGAAGTGGTCGCGGTCGCGCAGCGCGCCAAGGACGCCGGCGCAACCCGCTTCTGCATGGCCGCGGCCTGGCGCAGCCCGAAGGACCGCGATCTCGATCAGGTCTGCGACATGGTCAGCGCGGTGAAGGGCCTCGGCATGGAAACCTGCGTCACGCTCGGCATGCTGACGCCAAAGCAGGCCGAGCGTCTCTCCGACGCCGGGCTCGATTTCTACAACCACAACGTCGACACCTCGCCCGAGTTCTACGACAAGATCATCACCACCCGCACCCTGCAGGATCGCATCGATACGCTCGCGCATGTGCGCGACGCCGGCATCAAGGTCTGCTGCGGCGGCATTATCGGCATGGGTGAACAGGTCGATGACCGGCTCGGTATGCTGATGCTGCTTGCCAATCTCCCCAACCATCCGGAGAGCGTTCCGATCAATCTGTGGAACGAGGTCAAGGGCGTGCCGGTCAACGACACCGCGGAACGGCCCGATCCGATCGCGCTGGTGCGTCTGGTCGCTACCGCGCGGATCATGATGCCGAAGAGCGTGGTGCGGCTGTCGGCCGGACGGCAATACATGACCGACGAGCTGCAGGCGATGTGCTTCCTCGCCGGCGCGAACTCGATCTTCATCGGCGATGTGCTGCTGACCACCAGGAACCCGCAGCGCGATCGCGACGCCAATCTGCTGGACCGGCTCGGCATCAACTCCGCCCTCGCCTGAGCGCAGCTCCGGTACGCGCGCAGCGGGATTCGCCGCGCGACCAACGACAAATCTGAGAGAGAAGCATGAGCGCAATCCATGCGGCCAAGGTCGCTGATTACGCCGCGGCCTTGCACGCCCTGAGCAAGGACGATCGGCTGCGCGGTCTCAAGCCGCGCGCGGGCATCGATTTCGTCTCGAACGACTATCTGGCGCTCGCGAGCGCGCCGCGCATCAAGCAGGCGGTCGCGGCCGCGCTCGAGGCCGGCACGCCGATCGGCGCCGGTGGGTCGCGGCTTTTGCGCGGCAATTGCGAGGAGCACGAACGCCTCGAAGCCGAGGCCGCCGCGTTCTTTAGAGCCGAGACGGCGCTGTTCTTCGGTGGCGGCTACGTCGCCAATTTCGCCGTGCTGACGACGCTGCCGCAACGCGGCGACCTCCTGGTGCTCGATTCTCTCGTGCACGCCAGCATCCATGAAGGCGCGCGGGCCGGCCGGGCCGAATTCCGGATCAGCGCGCACAATGATCCCGGGTCGGTCGAAGCCACCATTCGCGGCTGGCGCGCCGAGGGTGGCACGGGCCGGGTCTGGATCGTGGTCGAAAGCGTCTACAGCATGGACGGCGACGTCGCACCGCTCGACGACCTCGTCGCCATCGCGGACCGGCACGACGCGTTCCTGATGGTGGACGAGGCGCACGGCACCGGCGTCTATGGCGAGCAGGGGCGCGGGCTGACGGCGACCTATGAGGGGCGCGAGAACCTCGTGATCGTTCATACCTGCGGCAAGGCGCTGGGCGCCGCCGGTGCGCTGGTCACGGCCTCGACCGAGCTACGCGACTTCATGGTCAATCGCAGCCGCCCGTTCATCTTCGCCACCGCGCCATCGCCGCTTGTGGCCGTTGCCGTGCGTGAGGCGCTGCTGATCCTGCAGCAGGAGCCCGAGCATCAGCAGCGCCTGGCAAAACTGGTCGCGTTCACGCATCGCGAGCTCGACCTGCGCGGCTGGCGCAGCCCGTCGCGCTCGCAGATCGTGCCCTATATCGTCGGCGACAATGCGCGCGCGATGCGGCTGGCGTCTGCGCTGCAGGCGCGCGGCTTCGATATCAGAGGCATCAGGCCGCCGACCGTGCCGGCGGGCACCGCGCGGCTGCGGATTGCGCTGACGCTCAATGTCGGAGAGGACGACGTGCGCGCGCTGCTCGATGCGCTGGTCGAGGAGACGAAGGGCTGGTCGCGATGACGAGCCGGATCGTGGTGACCGGCACCGATACCGGGATCGGGAAGACGGTTTTCTCCGCAGGCCTCGCCGGTTTCCTCGGCGCGCGCTACTGGAAGCCGGTTCAGGCCGGCATCGAGGAGGAAACCGATGCCCAACTGGTCGCACGGCTTGGCGGGCTCCCGGCGGATCGCATCGTGCCGGAGCGTTACCGGCTTCGAACGCCGGCTTCGCCGCATCAGTCCGCCGCACTCGACGGCGTGCGCATCGACGCTGCCGCGCTCGGCGTGCCCGATGTCGGGGACGTGGTGATCGAGGGCGCCGGCGGGCTGATGGTGCCGCTCGACGGCAACACGCTCTATATCGATATCTTCGCGCGATGGCGCCTTCCGGTCGTGCTGTGCGCCCGCACCGCGCTCGGCACCATCAATCACTCGCTGTTGTCGGTCGAGGCGCTGCGCACGCGCGGGATCGACATTCTCGGGATCGCATTCATCGGCGAGAGCAATCCCGAGAGCGAGCGCGCGATCTGCGAGATCGGGCAGGTGCGCCGGCTAGGCCGGTTGCCCTGGCTTGCTCCGCTTGCGGCAGACACGCTGCAGGCAGCGTTCAAGGCGTCGTTCCGGCGGGAAGATTTCAATCCATGACATCCGCTCGGAAGTCGCCGATCTGGCACCCGTTCACCCAGCACGCGCTGCACGGCGAGATGACGAGGATCGTGCGTGGGGAGGGCGCCTATCTCTACACCGCGGATGATCGCCGCATCGTCGATGCGATCGCCTCCTGGTGGGTCGTGACCCACGGCCATTGCCATCCGCACATCGTGCGCGCGATCCAGGACCAGGCGGAGCAGCTCAACCAGATCATCTTCGCGGGCCACACCCACGATCCGGCCGAGCAGGTCGCCGCGCAGCTGTTGAAGCTGGCGCCCGATGGGCTCGATTACGTGTTCTTCTCCGACTCTGGCTCGACCAGCGTCGAGGTGGCGCTGAAGATGGCGCTCGGCTACTGGCACAATATCGGCGCGACGCGCACGCAGATCATCGTGATGGAAAATTCCTACCATGGCGACACGGTCGGGACGATGTCGGTCGGCGCGCGCGGCGTCTTCAACAAGGCTTACGAGCCGCTGCTGTTCGACGTCGCGTCGATCCCGTTTCCGGCGCCCGGCCGTGAACAGGCGACGCTCGACGCGCTCGAGGCCGCGTGCAACGCGGAAACCGCGGCCGCGTTCATTGTCGAGCCGCTGATCCTGGGCGCCGGCGGCATGCTGATGTATCCTCCCTGGGTGCTGAAGGAAATGAAACGCATCTGCGCAGCCTCAAACGTGCTCTTCATCGCCGACGAGGTGATGACCGGCTGGGGCCGCACCGGCACATTGTTCGCGTGCGAGCAGGCCGACATCGCGCCGGATATCGCTTGCTATTCGAAGGGCCTCACCGGCGGTTCGCTGCCGCTCGCGGTGACGCTCTGCCGGGCCGAGATCTACGACGCACATTATTCCAGCGATCGTTCGCGCACCTTCTTCCATTCCAGCTCCTACACGGCAAACCCGGTCGCCTGCGCTGCTGCAAAAGCAAACCTCGAGCTCTGGCAACACGGTGCAGGCGCGCGCGTCTCCGCGGTGGCTGCGATGCAGGAGCGCCTGCTCGCCGCGTTCCGTGCCGACGCGCGCTTCGAGAACGTCCGCCGCACCGGGACCATCACCGCACTTGATCTGAAGGCAAGCGATGCAGGCTATCTCGCCGGCATCGGCCCAAAGCTTCAGGCCTTGTTCGAACGCCGCAACCTGCTGCTGCGGCCGCTCGGCAATACGATCTACGTCATGCCGCCCTACTGCGTCACGGAGGCGGATCTCGAGGAGATCTACGACGGGATCAGGTGCGCGGCCGACGCGCTGGTTTGACGACACGCTTCGTGTCCAAAAGTCAGGGATTGATGATTGCATCGCGGGCCGTGGTGCCCGCGATGGGGTCTCATACGAGATCGGCGTGCCCTTGCAGGCACGCCGATGAGCCCGATCATGAGTGTTGGCGTGGCGCCGGACGCGGCCTCGCAGCAGGATGCGGCCGTGGCGCCGGTCGTGACACATGCGGGGGCGCGGGCCGATGCACAACAGCTTGCGCGACGCGCGGCGCCGGTGGATGCGCGACCGCGTGTGGCTGCGGCGGTGCATGCTGCACGAGCTGCGGTCTTGACGCCGGCGGAGCGACGTGCGGCGCGGGTGCGGGATGTGTGCCGGCGCCGGGGAGAGCATGCGCAGTCGGCAAGGCGTGTCCCGGCGGTAAGGTGTGTGCCGGCGGCAAAGCGTTCCCCGTCGGCAGAGCGTGTCCGGCCGGCGAAGCATTTGCTGTCGGCAGGGCATGTCCTGGCGGCAGGGCATTCCCCGTCGGGAGAGCATGTCCCGTTGGCAAGGCGTGCGCGGCCGCGGGTTGCGCGTGTCGGGGTGGCGGCGCCGCGATCGGCTTGCCCGGGCGCGCGGCGATCACGCCGGCGCCGCTGAACCGTGCTGCGTGCGCGGTCGCGGCGACCGCCGGATGACCATGGTTGTTGGCGAGCGTCAGCGCCGGATTCTTCATCGCCGCTTCCGCGTGTCGCGTCTGCTCGCCGGTCGCGGCCACATGGTGCGCGCTCTGGGCCGCGAGCTGCTGCGGCGTCGGCTTCACCGTGGTGCCGCCGGTGCCGCCGTTGTAGCTGACGTTGGTCGTGTTGTTGACGACGGTCTTGTTGTAGACGTTGGTGACCGAGACGTTCGAGATGTTGTTGACGGAGCTGTTGTAGAAGAAGCTGCCGCCGCGCCAGTAGCCGCCCTCATAGCCGACGCCGGTGTAGCCGAAGCCATAAGAGATGCCGCCGTAGAAGCCGACGGTCGCGCCCCAATATCCGGCGTGGAAGGCGTAGGCGCCGTCGCTCCAGCCCCAATAGCCCGGTGTCCACAGCAATTCAGGCGCCGGCGGAAGCACCCATGTGCCGGGCACCCAGTAGTAACCGGTGTCGTCGCTCCATGCCCAATAGCCCGGAGTCCAGATGTAGCCGGGCGCCGGGATCGGCGGCTGGACATAGACCGGCAATGGCGGCGGCGCCGCATTGACGGTGATGCCGATGGCAAGCTGCGCGCGCGCAGCGTGTGGTGGGGAAAGACAGCAGAGGCTGAGAGCCAGGGCGAAAGGCAGTCCGGCGATGCGGCGCATGGCACATACTCCAATCTTCTTCCCCCAGCGTTGGAGTCGAATAGTGGCGGCGACATGAACCCGTTGTGAATGTTTGTGCTGACACCGTGATTTCGAGATCGCGCGACGGCGGGATCGTTAACGACGACGAATGCAAGTCAGCTCGGTGTCAGGATGGAACGCAATCATGCGGTCTCGTCAGCTTCATCACTGCGCCAAATAGTCGAATTTTCGATTTGAATTGGACGACGCCCCCCTGCGCATCATCAATCGGTGCCCGGAGCATCCGGCTGCCAAAGGCCGGGCAGGGAGGTTTGGCATGGCGCGATCCGCCGACATCGACATCAACGCGGGCGCGCGCCTCGACAGGCTGCCGATCTGCGGATTCCACTGGCGTATCCTGGCCCTGATCGGCGCCGGCATGTTCCTCGACGCGTTCGATATCTATCTGGCCGGCGGCGTGCTCGGCGCCGTGCTCAAGGAAGGCTGGTCGACGCTCGAGCTCAACGCCGCATTCGTCTCCGCGACCTTCGTCGGGATGACGATCGGCGCGTGGTGCTCCGGCATCCTCGGCGATCGGTTCGGCCGCCGCTTCTCCTACCAGATGAACCTCGCGATCTTTGGTCTCGCCTCGATCGCCGCGGCCTTCGCGCCGAACATGATCGTCCTGATCGGCTTGCGTTTCATCATCGGCATTGGCCTCGGCGCGGAGATCGTGGTCGGCTATGCGACCTTGACGGAATTCGTGCCGGCTTCCTCGCGTGGGCGCTGGATCGGGCTGCTGGCCGTGATCACCAATTTCTCGCTGTTCGTATCCTCCATGGTCGGCCTGTGGGTGATCCCGACGCTTGGATGGCGCTACATGTTCGGCCTTGTCGGTTGTCTTGCGATGATCGTCTGGATTCTGCGCAAGTCGATGCCGGAATCGCCACGCTGGCTCGCCGCCAACGGACGCGCCGATGAAGCCGAGAAGATCCTGTCGGCGATCGAAGCCGAGGCCGCGCGCAAGGCGAAACTGCCTGCCATCGCTGCCCGCGCGCCGGCGCAGGAGTCTCCCGGCGCGGTCTGGCGTCTGTTCCAGCCGCCTTATCTCGCGCGCACGCTGCTCGGCAGCCTGTTGCACATCGTCGTCGGCTTCAGCCTCTATGGGTTCATCGGCTGGCTGCCGACCTTCATGGTCAAGGGCGGCCACAGCGTGGTTTCCTCGCTGGGCTATACCACGGTGATGGCGCTGGGCGGCCCGATCGGATCGCTGATCGGGCTCGTGCTGGCGGACCGGCTCGGACGCAGGCTGTCGATCGTCTGTTCGTCGATTGCGGCAGCGGCGCTCGGTATCGCCTATCCATACATGCCGGACGGCGTTGCGCTCGCGGGCGTGGGCTTCCTGCTGATCACCGCAATCTACGTCATGCTGGCGACCGGGTTCGCGATGCACGTCCCCGAACTGTTTCCGACGCGGTATCGGCTTCGCGGCACGGCGATCTGCGCCACGTCCGGACGCATCGCGACCGCGCTGGTCCAGTATGTCGTGGTTGCGATCTTCGCCTGGCAGGGACTCACCGGCGTGCTGACGACCCTGGCCGGCATCCTCGTCTTCCAGGCCGTGGTCTTCCTCGTGTTCGGTTTCGAGACCAAGGGACGATCTCTGGAGGACGCGTCGGCGGTCACGGACGCCGAGGCGGGAGGGCGGTCGTCGATGGCGCGGAGGCCGGCGGACCTCGGCGTCTAGTCCAGTTCGGAGCAGGCCGCCCTGATCCGGTCGCGGAGCCAGCCGTTCGCATTGCTCTGATCGTATCTGCGGTGCCAGTATAACATCCAGTCGAACGGCGCGGATTCGAACGGCAGTTCCTCCATCCTCAGATCATCGTCCATCAGCACGGTCGCGAGGTGCCTCGGCATCACCGCGAGCAGATCGGTCTTCTTCAAGACGTGAGGCACGACCAGCCAATGCGGCACGTTCAGGGCGATGCGTCTTCGGTGGCCGCGTTCGGCGAGCACGTCGTCGACGAAGCGAAGATCGGTCGGGCTCATCGAGACCTTCATGTGCTCCTGCGCGATGAAGCGCTCAAAAGTCAGCCGTGCGCGCTTGATCTGGTGTTCGCGTCGCATCAGGCAGACCATGCGGTCGCGGAGCAGCGTCTCGGAACGGATCGATGCGGAATGCTCGAGCCCCATGCTCACCGCGACGTCGATCTCGTCCCGCTCGAGCGCATCGATCGTCAGGGCGGGCGGCAGATGGATCGTGTTGTAGGAGATCCGCCCCTCCGGCGGCCGTGCTGCGGCGAGCCGCGGCAGCAGCAGGCACGCGAGAATGTCCGACATCCTGATCGTGAAGGTGCGTTCCGTCCTGTCTGGATCGAAGCCGGCGTCGCTCGCCATCACGCGCTCGACTTGGCGCAGAACCTGGCGCAGCGGCTCCGCCAGTTCGGTGGCGCGGGGCGTGGGTTTCATCCCGGTCGTGGTCCGCACCAGGAGCTCGTCCTTGAACATCGCGCGCAACCGGTTGAGCGCATTGCTCATCGCCGGTTGGCTGAGGCCGACGCGGTCTGCCGCCTTGGTGACGTGACGCTCGGTCAGCAATGCGTCCAGCGCGACAAGCAGATTGAGGTCGATGGATCGAAGGTTCATCCTTCATTCATATCGTGAATGACGAAAGATCACAAATCCATTTCATCCATGATGGCGCGGCGCGTATCAATCGATCAGGACCAAGGAGGCATCAATGAGCTTTGAGATGATCAAGCGCGACGTGAAGATCTGCATGTTCGATCAGTACGGCACGGTCGTCGACATGCAGGGCGGCCTGACCAGGATCGCGGCGCCGTTCCTTGCGAAGAAGAGCTGGAAGGGCGATCCGAATTCCTTCGTCACGTGGTGGCGTCGCACGCATTTCGAGAACTCGATGATCGATGCGCTGCTGCATCGCGAGCACACGCCCTATCGCGAGATCGGGCACCGCGCGGTTGCTCACGTCATGGACCGCGCGAAGATCGACTATACGATGGACGATGTGCGCTACCTCGTGGGCGAGATCGAGAAGCTGGTGCCGTTTCCGGAGGTGCCGGACGCGCTCGCGCGGCTGCAACGCAAGTACAAGCTCGTCGTGCTCTCGAACGGCGATCCGGACATGCTCGAGACCGCGAAGCAGTACCACAAGGTCCCGTTCGATCGGGTGATCTCGGTGGCCGAAGCGAATTCGTTCAAGCCGCATGTCGCGACCTATACCAAAGCGGCCGAGATCATGGGCGTGAAGCCCGCGCAGGTGCTGTTCGTGGCCAATCACGCCTTCGACTGCATCGGCGCCAAGTCCGCCGGCATGCGGACGGCCTTCATCGATCGGCGCAGCCGCCCGTTCGGCATCACGCCGCACCAGCCCGACATCCTGGTGCCGTCGATGAAGGACCTCGCCGATGCGATCGTCTGATCGCGAGCCGCTGTCGGGCATCAGGGTCCTCGACCTCTGCCGGGTGGTCTCCGGCCCGTTTGCCACGATGCAGCTCGGCGATCTCGGCGCCGACATCGTCAAGATCGAGGATCCGCGGCAGGGCGACGAGAGTCGCCGTTACGGGCCGCCGTTCATCGGCGGCGAGAGTGCGTATTTCCTGTCGGTGAACCGCAACAAGCGAAGTTGCGCCATCGATCTGAAGTCGTCGGCCGGGCGCGACGCGGTGCTCGATCTTGCATCCGTCGCAGACGTCGTCATCGAGAACTTCCGCCCTGGTACCCTGGACAAATGGGGGCTCGGCTTCGACGCGTTGCGCGCCCGCAAGGCCGACATCATCCTGTGCAGCATCTCGGGATTCGGTCGCACCGGCGCCGACGCCGCGCGCCCCGGCTACGATCTGATCCTACAGGGCGAATCCGGCGTCATGGACATCACCGGCGATCCGGACGGACCGCCGACCAAGGTCGGCACGTCGATCGCCGACCTCGTCACGGGCCTCTATGCGTCGCATTCGGTGCTGGCCGCCCTGATGCGGAAGAACCGCACCGGCGAGGGCGGCCGGGTCGACGTCTCCATGCTCGACGCCATGGCATCGCTGCTGACGTTCAACGCCGGCATGTACTTCGCCTCGGGACAAAGCCCGAAGCGCCGCGGCAATGTCCATCCGACCATCAGCCCGTATGAACCGTTCGAGGCGAGTGACGGCTGGATCAATGTCGGGGTCGCGAACGACAAGTTCTGGGCGGCCTTTTGCGGCGTCGTCGGCCGTCGGGAGCTGCGCGAAGACATCCGCTTCGCAACCGCTCCGAACCGCGCGGCGAGCCGAAACGAGCTCGTCGCGATCCTTTCGCCGATCTTCGCGCGGAGGAGTCGTGCCGACTGGCTGCAGGCGCTCGGCGCGGCGGGCATTCCGTGCGGCGCGATCAAGTCGGTCGGCGAGGTCTGCGAAACGCCTCAACTCACGCAGCGCGGAATGGTCCAGACCATCAGCCATCCGGCCGCGGGAGATGTGAAGTTCATCGCGAGGCCGACGCGGTTCGGCGACGAACCGCCGGCGCCGTCCACGCCGCCGCCGATGCTCGGCGAACACACAAGCGAGGTGTTTGCGGAATGGCTCGGTTGGAGCGACGATCAGCTCGGGAGATTCGCCGCCGAGGGCGCGTTCGGCGACTTTGGACGGACGCTCGTGCGATCGTCGATGTGAGCGGCGCCGCCTAACGTGCGGCGAAATGGCGCGTAGCACAGTCCTGGCCTTTACCTGATCAAGCGCGCCCGTCCGCGGGAATTAAGAACTCGCTTTCCAAGATACAGAATTTGGATGGCGCAATCCTGAATCGACGCCGATAGTCTGGCCCAGGTTGAGGAGCGGCGCGCGATGAAGGACTTTATTGCCAAGTTCCTAACGTACAATCTGGAAATGCTTGCCAAGGCCTCGGACGAGGACCCGGCCGCGCATGACCAGAATGCAGTCTGGCTGCGCGCTGCGATTCCGGCTTGTCCGGCGGCAGCCGAGATCGGCTGGATCGGCGGCAATCCAAAGCTTCCCGATCCCTTCCAATGGCCCAGCAGGGACGGCCAGCCGTATCAGTTTCTTTGCCAGATCAATTGCGCATCCTTGCCGCCCAGCCTGTGGGGCGGCGTCGGTCCGAGGACGGGGTGGCTGGCATTTTTCGCAGCCGTGTCCGGTCGCATCGACGTGAAGGTGATCCATCAACCGACGCTCGGACCGCAGCGTCGCAACGAGCACGCCTGGCAGAAGAGCGCCACGGGTCTGTATTGGGTCGATGACAAGTATGACGGGCTGCTGGCACCGCCGCCCAGATGGCCGCTCGACTTCGTGCATCCCGTCGACGGCGAAAGCTGCGTTCCAAGCCGGCTGCGGCGCAAGCCTTCTGCCGATGCAGTTCTCGCCATCGCATCCTGGGAGCTTCAGCCGATCGATTGGAGAACGCTTGAGCTGCTCGTGCAGGAGGCGCTTGCCCAATCGCGGGCGTGGGCGGCGCGTCTGGCCGACGCGGCGCGGCAGCAGGAAGCGCGGCTCAAGCCGCCGCGCAAGGAGCTGGTGACTGCGTTCGAGCAACTCGCTGAAACAGCGGAACGGCTGCGCGAGGCGATGGCGCGTTCCGAAGCGGAGCAGCCATTCTCGTTGCAGAGTTGGCTGTCCCACGCCGAACTGGTCTTGCGCATCAGGAAGCTGCACGACGAGATCACCTTGCAGCGTGGCAGCAGCTTCGTCGCGACGCTCGACAAGTCGGAAATTGAGCTCGCCAATGGCGAGGGTTTTCTGGCGCCGATCTGGGTGAAATCGAAAGCGCCTCTGTTTCCGCCCGACACCGAGCAAGGGCGCAGATATGCCGGGTTGGTTCGGCTCATTCAGGACCTTGAACGGGATCTTCAGGCCGACGTACGGATGTCGTCGCCCGACAGGGGCGTTTCAGCCGATCTCGCCGGCTGGCTGGAATACAGGGAGAAGTTTCCGCAGGACTGGGAAGCCTATGCGGCGCGGGTTCGCGGGATTCGCAAACTGTACTACGCGTTCTGGATCGACAACGCCGCGGCGCTCGAGACGACGATGGCGCATGGTCGCGGGCTGCCGCCGCCCGAAAGCTGGGCAGACGCCCGCGGGCGCGCGGAGAGCGAGCGCGACTGGGCGCATGAGCAATTGCGCAGGTTCGGAACGGCCGAGGCAAGCGAGGGCCAGAGGCCCGCCATCGCACGGAGCAGGCAGCAGAAGGCCGAGGCGCTCGTCGCAGAGCTGGAAGCGGTCATGCGCAGGATCCGCGATCGCCAGAGCGAGGCCGCGTTCGTGCCCGACGAGTGGACCGCGCTCTATCGGCTGCTCGATGAGCGTGCGGCCGATCAGGCGCTGCCGGAGTTCTGGTCGACGGGGTACAGGGTGTTGCGCTCCGAAATCGCCAAGCAGCTTTACGCCGACGATCCCGATGCAGTGATCCCGGCCGCCCGGCATCCCCTTGAGACCGACTGGGTGTTCGACGCCGAGCAAGCCACGCTCCAGATCGGCGGCGCGCCGCGAGGCTGGTGCGCGGACTTTATCGAAAACAAGCCGAACTCGGTCATGCTGCTGCAATTTCCGAGCAACAATCTCACGCATTTCAGATGCGGCGACGTCAGCGACCTCGTCGTCTCGATCTCCCGCCCCGATCTTGAGCGGCACGACTTCAGACATGTGCGGGTGGATGTATCGAATTGACAGATCCGCCGCAAAGGCGGTTGCCGGTGGCAGCCGAATGATCAGCGAAGCGAAGCAAGAGCAACGTGCCATTGATGGCTGCGCAAAGGTGTCTCTTTGAAACGGCCTGTCATTCTTGCCGTCATGGCCATTGCATTGGCGTGGTTGTTGGTCCGATGTAGTACGCCGCAGGCAGCTCTGCGCTACCGGATGACCATCGAGGTCGAAACCCCCGGCGGAATGAGGTCCGGCTCTTCAGTCATGGAGTTGCGCCTTGAGCGGGAATTCCTGATCCCGATGCCGGGCGCTGGTGGTTCCGACTGGGGTGGTGGCTTCACCGTGCACGGCGAAGCCCCATTTGTGGATCTTGGCGACGGAAAGGTTCTGTTCGCGACGAACTACGATCGAAATTACAGCTATCTGAGCAGCATGACGCATATCGTCGTCCAGGTTCTCGGTTATCGCGAGCTGGCGCCGCCACTTCCGTCCGGCGACAACGCGAGAACCATGAGCGCGGCTGTCAGAGCCAAGCCATCCGGCGTCCTGCGTCCGAAGGATTATCCGACGCTGGTGATGTTCACCGACACGAACAAGCCTAAATCCGTTGTCGTGGTCTCGCCCGACAATCTCGCCGCCGCCTTCGGGGCGGGCTACCGGCTCGGCAGAATGACGTTTCAAGTGGTCGAGCGGGACGCGCCGCTCACCGCCACTCTCGCGGCCCGTTTTCCGGCGCTTGTTGACGAGCGCGGCCGGCTGACCCTGCGTTGACCGGCTCGGTGGCGCGTCGCGAGGTGTTGGCGGCGTCCCGTCAATCGGGATCTGCCTCGGGTTGAGCCGGCACCATTCCTCCGGCGGCATGAAGGTGCCCGACCATATTCCGCGCCTGGCTTGCTCCGCCTCGTGCTGCTCCGGCTGAGACGGGTCACTGGCATTGCCAGGATCGATATCCGGTTTCATACTCTGGCATAGGCCGGAGCCGGCCAGCTAACCTGACGGCGCGGCCAACCCGGAGAATACAAGAGACGATACCGGGTTACTGAGCGGCGGAGAGACGGCGATGTCGTTTCGTCTCGCATTTACCTTTGTGTCGATAGCGGCGCTGCTGGTTGATCCGACTGACGCTGTGTCGCAGGACATGCTGCGGAGTGTCGACCTCAACAGTCCGGAAATGACGGCGTCGGAGATGACGCGCGCCGAGGTCGACGCGCTCCTCAAGTCGGTCCCTCACGGGGACGGACGCACTGCAGATTTGGATGGAAAGCGACTGTCGCGCCTCGATCTCTCGGGCCTCGACTTCTCCGGCGGCAACCTTCATCTCGTAAAGCTCAACCGGACCAATCTGAAAGGCGCCCGCTTCGATCGGGCTATCTTGAACCAGGCCTGGCTGATCGACGCAGACTTGACGGGGGCGTCCCTCGTCAAGGCATCGCTGCTCGGCACGCAGATGCAGCGCGCCAAGCTTGGCGGCGCCGACTTGAGCGGCGCTCGGATAACCGCCGATCTTTCCGGTGCCAGCCTGATCGGGGCCAGGCTTGCGGGCGCCGATCTGAGCGCTGATATGCGCAACCAATCGATGGGCCTGATGCGTGGCGTGCTCAAATCCGCCGATCTGCGGAATGCGGATCTAAGCGGCGCCAATCTTTCGCGCGCCGATCTCGAATTTGCGCAACTGCAGAATGCCAATTTGGCGAACTGCAGCCTCCATAGAGCTGACCTTGCGGGAGCCGACCTATCCGACGCCAATGTCGCCGGCGCAGATTTCACCGAGGCCGACCTTGCGTCGGCCCTCTTGCCGAGCGCGGCGGCGCTGGCCGAGGCCCGCAATCTGGACAAGGCCCGGAACTTGAACTTGGCGCGGCGCCCCCGTTAGGGATCGAATTGCAGTGTCCTGCGACAAGACCTATGTTCTGTCTTGAGAACCACGCAGCCGCTCATCGTGCGGCGGGCAGGACCACGGTGGATGGTTGCATGTCGCACCGGAGGTGAGGCCATGACCATTTCTCCCAAACTGCACAATTATCTCGCTGCAGAAAACATCGAGTACGACGAAATCCCGCACGTCCTGACGATGTCGTCAGCCCTTACCGCCCAGGCTTGTCACGTCTCGGGCGATCGCTTGGCCAAGGCCATTGTGCTGCGCCGCAACGACGGGTACCTGCTCGCCGTGTTGCCGGCATCGCATCACCTCAGGCTGGCGGATCTCAGGGCGAGATTCGGTGACGATATCGCCATGGCCGCTGAAGGCGAGATCGATCGGCTGTTCACGGACTGTGCGCACGGGGCGGTTCCCGCCGCCGGTAGCTGCTACGGGCTCGACGTTATCGTTGATGACAGCATCCGGATGCAGCCCGAGATCTATATCGAAGCCGGCGATCATGAGACGTTGCTTCATCTCGGTCGTGCGCAATTCGCACGCCTGACCGCCGGTTCCCTGCATGGCAGCTTCAGTGCGCACGACTGAGGCGGCGTGACAGCGGGACCATCTATCTGTGCGCCCCGACTGGAGCATGATCCGGAAGGGTGCGAAGCGGCTCTCCCCCGAGACAAGGGAGGAACGCGCTTGCGCAGAGATCATGCTCAAGCAAGGGGCTCGAGCGCGATGACGCTTCGACCCGGTTTCATCGTGCCTTAAGGCGCAGCACGCATGCAGTCGCGCCAGCTCTGTTGTATAATTGCGAGCGAGGGGGTGCTGCCTTGGACGGGAGGTCCTCCATGAAAGTCAAGGACGTGATGCACAAGGGCGTCGATTGGGTAAGCCCCGACACGCCAATCACCGAAATCGCGAAATTGATGCAAGGGCACGACATCGGCTGCATTCCGATCGGACAAGACGATCGTCTGATCGGGATGGTGACGGATCGCGACCTCGTCTGCAAAGGTCTTGCGAGCAAGGACTTCAACTCTGCGCGCACCACAGCGCGGGATGTGATGACTGAAGGCATCCACTGCTGCCGGGAAGACGACGATCTGACGAAAGCTATACATCACATGGAAACGCTGAAGATCCGCAGACTGCCTGTGATCAACAAGAGCAAGCGGATGGTTGGCATGATCAGCCTGGGCGATGTGGGCCACTTTGCCGGTGCCGATCTCGTGTCCCAATGCATGAAGAGCGTGTCGGCTCATCATTGAGGCGAGGCCGGTCTGCGGGAATCCGGCAGACCGGCCAGTGTCATGATCAACCGGGAAGGCAACCGGTGCCGGCTGTCTCACAGGCATCGTCCCGAAGCTGGACGGCGATCGGCACCGTTCGATCTCCATCCGATCTGTCGAGGGGCGGATCGCACCACGGTCCGCCCGCCGTCGCGATATCGCCTGGTCAATCAGCCCAGGTGATGAACCTTCTGCAAGCCGTAGACCGGGGTCGGGATGCCCTCCATCCGCGCCTTTAGTTGCAGCGCCAGATATTGGGAGTAATGCCGCGACTGGTGCAGGTTGCCGCCGTGGAACCAAAGCGCTTGCTGCTGGGTCGGCTTCCACATGTTGCGCTGCTCGCCCTCCCATGGGCCGGGGTCCTTTGTGGTCTCGGATCCAAGACCCCAGACCTTGCCGACCTTGTCGGCGACGTCCTTCGAGATCAGATCGGCGGCCCAGCCGTTCATCGAGCCATAGCCGGTGGCATAGACGACGAGATCGGCGGGGAGTTCGCTCCCGTCCACGAACCTGACGCCGTTTTCGGTCAGTTCCTGCACCGCTGCGCCCTTGCCGCTCTTGAGCTTGATCGAACCGTCGATCACGAGATCGCAGGCGCCGACGTCGATGTAATAGCCCGAGCCGCGGCGCAGGTACTTCATGAACAGGCCGGAGCCGTCGTCGCCCCAATCATGCATGAAGCCGATTTTCTCCAGCGCGGCGTAGAAATCCTTGTCGCGCTCGCGCATCTGCTCGTAGAGCGGGATCTGGAATTCATGCATGATCTTGTAGGGTAGCGAGGCGAAGATCAGGTCGGCCTTGCGCGTGGTCACGCCGCTCGCCACCGCCTGCTCCGAATAGAGCGCGCCGAGTCCGATATCCATCAGCGTGTCGGACTTCACGATATGCGTGGATGAGCGCTGCACCATGGTGACGTCGGCACCGCCTTCCCATAGCGCCGCGCAAATGTCGTGGGCGGAGTTGTTGGAGCCGATCACCACCACCTTCTTGCCGCGATATTTCTCCGGCCCCGGGTGGGTCGAGGAATGCTGCTGCTCACCCTTGAAGATGTCCTGCCCCTTGTAGGTGGGCCAGTTCGCCTTGCCCGACATGCCGGTCGCCAGCACGAGCTGCTTCGGCTTGAGCGTGATCTCCTTGCCGTCGCGCTCGACCACGACGGTCCATTCCCCGGCCTTCTCGTCATACTTGGCCGACTTCGCCGTGGTCGAGCTCCAGTAGTTGAGCTCCATCACCTTCGTGTACATCTCCAGCCAGTCGCCGATCTTGTCCTTCGGCGCGAACACCGGCCAGTTCTTCGGGAAGTCGATATAAGGCAGATGGTCGTACCAGACCGGATCGTGCAGGCAGAGCGACTTGTATCGCTTGCGCCAGGAATCGCCGGCGCGTTCGTTTTTCTCGATGATGATGGTCGGCACGTTCAGTTGCCGCAGCCGCGCGCCAAGCGCGATTCCGCCCTGCCCACCGCCGATGATCAGCGCATAGGGTTGTTTTGCATGACCCAGCTCGGTGATTTCCTGGTCGCGTTCCTCGCGCCAGCTCTTACGGTCCTTGCCATGACCGTGCTTGGCGCCGAGCGGACGGGTGAAGCCGGACTTCTCCTCATGTCCCTTGAGCTCGGCCATGGTGGTGAGCAAGGTCCAGATGCGTCCGTCCTTCATGCGCAGGTGACCATAGCCGCGCGCGACATCGGTCTCGAACTCGATCCAGCTCTCGATGATGCCGCCGGCCTCGCTCGCAACTTCGCCATCGGCAATGCGCCATCCCGACGGTTTGCTGTCCGCAAGCCGCGCTCTCAGCATGTCGCGGATCTGATCCTTGCCTTCCATGGTCTTGATGTTCCAGGTGAAGGTGACCAGATCGCGCCAGTAGCAATTGGTCTGGAACAGCGCGATCGCGCGTTCGATGTCACCCGACGACAATGCGACGTTGAACTCGTCGAGCAGCGCGGTGATCTTTCCGTCCGGGGCCTTCGTGAGCATGGTTTCATTCTCCCATATGCCGGCGTCGATCGCCTTTGCGTCGTGGGTCCGGCGCGTTTGTTAGCGAGGTCGAATCTTGCCTCGACCACCGTGTCAGCAAGCCTCATGCCATTGCGGCGCATCTCGAAAAACGCTCGGCATTTCCTCGCGTTAACTGTCGGCGCCAGGCCGCCTCACTTGTTGCGTCATGCAACAGGTGTTGCACGCAACAAACTTGATCGGCGGCACAATCCGAGTGACACTCGACGCAACAACGTGCGGGGAAACATCCAGGAGCATCAGCCGTGACGACGGAGCGGGCTGCGCACATCGATGAGCTGGTTCGCGTTGCGGACGGCCAGAGCAGCGCGCGTGACGCAATCATCCATCAGTCGTGGGTGCGATGCGTCTCCGAACACAAGCTCGATCCGTTGGTGCTGCGCGACGCTCATATCGTAACGTCCGGGCGGCTGCGCGAGCATCGCGACGCCATGGACGAGTTCCTGCACACGGCGCGCTTCGGCGTCGAGATGCTGTATCGTCAGATCGCCGGACTCGGCTACGTGCTGCTGCTCACCGATGCCAGGGGCATCACGGTGGATTTCATCGGCGACCCGACATTCAACAACACGCTTCGCAGGGCCGGCCTCTATCTCGGCGCCGACTGGAACGAGCCGCATGCCGGCACTTGCGCGGTCGGCACCTGCATCGCGACCGAAGAAGCCCTGACGGTGCATCAATCCGACCATTTCGACGCCACCCATATTCCGCTGACCTGCACGGCCGCGCCGGTCTTCGATCCCAGCGGCAAGCTCGCTGCTGTGCTGGATATCTCCGCGCTGCGCTCGCCGGAACCGAAGGCCAGCCAGTTCCTTGCGCTGCAACTGGTCAAGTCGTTCGCCCACAAGATCGAGAATGCGAACCTGCTGAACCGTTTCCGGCAGGAATGGATCATCAAGCTGTCCGGCTCCGCTGAATTCGCCGACGTCGATCCGGATTATGTGATGGCCGTCGATAGCAGCGGCCACATCATCGGTTTCAACAATCGCGCAAGGCAGCTGCTCGCCCGCGAACTGGCCAAGCGTCCGGACCTTCGCCTGCGGGCCGACGGCTTCGGCGTGTCCGACATCTTCGAATGCACCATCGACGATCTGCCGCGCTTCGCCCATTCGCGCCCCACCGGCCAACGCACGCTGCGGCTTGCCAACAGCGGCGCGACGCTGTTCGCGCAGACCTTGCCGCCCCCGAACAAGCTGGCGGCGCCGGCGTCCTCCCGCAGCGAGTCGGCGCTTCCGGCGCCGCTACGCAACCTGTTCCGCGGCGATCCCGCCATGCATCACGTGGTGACGCGCGCCGCCAAGCTCATCAATACCCAGATGGGCCTGCTCATCACCGGCGAAACCGGCACCGGCAAGGAGCACCTGACGAAGGCGCTGCATTCGGTCAGTGCGCGGGCAGGCAGGCCCTTCGTCGCCGTCAACTGCGCCGCGCTGCCGGAAAGCCTGATCGAGAGCGAGCTGTTCGGCCACGAGGCGGGCGCCTTCACCGGAGCGGCGGCCAAGGGCAAGAAGGGTCTCGTGCTCGAGGCCGATGGCGGCACCCTGTTCCTCGACGAGATCGGCGACATGCCGATCTCGTCGCAGACGCGCCTGTTGCGCGTGCTCGCCGAGCGCGAGGTGACGCCGGTCGGCCGCACCCGGCCGGTCCCGCTCAATGTCCGCGTCATCGCTGCCACCCATCGCGACCTCGTCGCGCTGGTGAAGGCGGGGCAGTTCCGCGAGGATCTCTATTTCCGCCTCAACGGCGCGGTGCTTGCGCTGCCTCCGCTGCGTCAGCGCACCGATATCGAGTGGCTGATCGATCAATCCCTGCATCGGCTTTCGATGGAGCACAAGGCCAACTATGCGTTGACGGCAAGCGCGCGCAGCGCGTTGCTCAAGTACCAATGGCCCGGCAACATCCGCGAGTTGATCAACGCGCTCGATCATGGCTGCGCGCTGTCGAACGACGGCACGATCGATCTTGCCGATCTGCCGGACCGGATCGCTCATCCCCTGGGTCAGGACAGCTCCGGAAAGCCGGCACGTGGCAGAGCGGCGACGTCGCGGCAAGCCGATGCGCTACTTACGGCGTTGCGCAACAATCGCTGGAATGTCTCGCAGGTGGCGCGCGAACGCGGCGTCGATCGCTCGACCATCCATCGCCAGATTGTCCGCTTCGGCATCACGATGCCGAAAGACCTGACCTGAGTGCGGTCGTTGCCCGCCATCGCTGACCGCCACCGTCAGATACGACATCCCTGCCGAACAGCGGCACGAACCCATACATAATTGAAATTGCATGTGATTTTTCCTACCCCAGGCGTTCGGCCGCCGTCGGCCGACTTCGGCCCACCCGCTTTCGCAAGCGAAATTCAGCACGCCTCACGACAGCGTGCGCCGTTCGCTGCGGGATCGTAGTATTGTCGTCGGCAGCCGTCGAAGCTAGGATTTCGCGTAGCATTCGATCGCGACGCACGAAGAGATGCACTCCAGAATCAAGCGGATGGTCGCGGCTGCGATCGGACGGCACGGCAAATGGAGGACATTATGGCGTGGCGTGACGACAAGGCCCGGGCAGCCCTGATCCGCGATGCAGCGGGCAGCGTGCCAGCGGGCAAGAGCCCCCGGGCCTTTGCCGAGCCCTTGTTCGGCTACACCAATATCGAGGATCTCGCCAATTACGATGCCGCCTCGCTTGCCCAACTGGCGGAGCAAGCCTGGGAGCACGTGCAGCGTCGCACGGCCGGCAGCGCCGATATCCGCGTCGTCAATCCGACGTTGCCGAATGGGCGCGAGATTTCCGTGCTCGAAATTCTCAACGACAACATGCCTTTCCTGTTCGATTCCACCATGGCGGAGCTCGCCGAGCAGGGCCTCGAGGTCACCCTGGTCGCTCACCCGATCATCGCCGTGGAGCGCGATGAAGGGGGCAAGCTGCTGCGATTCTACGGGGAAGCACTGCCGGAGGGAGCAAAGGGCGCGCGCGAAAGCCTGATTCATCTCCACATCACCCGCCTGGACGCGGATTCCGATCGCCAGAAGCTGATCGACGGCCTGACCAGGACGTTGAACAATGTCCGCGCCTGCGTTGCCGACTGGCGCGTCATGCGTGACAGTGTCGAGGAAGCGATCAAGACGTTCTCTTCCAATCCGCCGCCGCTGCCGATCGACGAACTCGCCGAAGCCAATCAGTTCCTGCAATGGCTCTGCGCGGACAATTTCACCTTCCTCGGCGTGCGCAAATATCGCTTCTCGCCCGACAGCGACACGTCGGACGACATTACAACCGGCGAAGGCCTCGGCATCCTGCGCGATCCGGACGTGAAGGTCCTGCGCCGCGGCAGCGAAATGGTGGTGATGACGCCGGAAATCCGCGAGTTCATGCACGAGCCGACCCTGCTGATCGTCATCAAGGCCAATGTCTCCAGCCGCGTCCATCGCCGCACCCGGATGGATTATGTGGGCATCAAACTCTACTCGCCCGACGGCCGGCTCGAAGGCGAGTTGCGCGTCGTCGGCCTTTTCACCTCGGGCGCCTATACTCGCTCGGTACGGCAGATCCCTTATGTCCGCCACAAGGTTTCGCGGGTGCTGCAGCGCGCGGGCTTCGACCCGAACGGCCATTCCGGCAAGGCGCTGATGCATATTCTCGAAGATTATCCGCGCGACGAGCTGTTCCAGATCGACGTCGACACGCTCTACAACTTCGTCATCGAGATCCTGATCCTCTACGAGCGTCCGCGCGTCCGGGCGCTGCCGCGGGTCGACAAGTTCGATCGCTTTGTCTCCATCCTCACCTTCATTCCGCGCGACAAATACGACACCGACGTCCGCACGCGCGTCGGAGCCTTTTTGGCGCAGGCCTACAAAGGGAAGCTGTCCGCCTCCTACGTGTCATTCCCGGAAGGGGCGCTTGCGCGCGTCCACTTCATCATCGGGCGCTATGAAGGCAAAACGCCCGTCGTCGACCGCGCCTTGCTCGAAGCCGGGATCAGCGCCATTGCCGCGACCTGGGCCGACAAGCTGAAGGCCGCGCTCACCGCGTCGACCGATGGCATGCGGGCGCGCATGCTCACCAACCGATATGCCCAGGCCTTCAGCGGCGGCTATACCGAGGTGTTCGGCGCGGAACAGGCGATCGCCGACATCACGACCGTCGAAAAGCTGACGCCGGCCCGCCCGGTCACGATTTCGGTTTACCGCATCGAAGCCGACGATCCGAGGCGCTTCGGCCTGAAGGTGTTTTCGGACGCCGTACCGCTGTCGTTGTCCTACCGCGTGCCGGTGATCGAAAATCACGGCCTGCGCGTGGTCAACGAACGCACCTATCAGGTCGTGCCCGGTACCAGGCCTGCGCCGGTATGGCTGCACGACATGACGATCGAGACCAGTGACGGCCAGCCCATCGAGATCAACCCGGAATTCAGCCATCGCCTGGAAGCCTCGATCATGGCGGTGGTGACCGATCGCGCCGAATCCGACGGATATAACGGCCTGATCCTGCGCACCGCCCTAAGTTGGCGGGAAGTCTCGACCATTCGGGCGCTGTCGCGTTATTTGCACCAGATCCGCGCTCCGTTCACTCAGGATTACATGTGGGAGACCTTGCGCAAGAACGCCGCGATCACGGCCAGCCTGGTCGCGATGTTCCAGACCCGCCTCGATCCGCGCCTCGCCTTGACGGACGCCGAGCGCGCGGCGCGCGAGACGGCTTTGCTTGCCGAGGTCGAGGAACAGCTCAAATCCGTCGCTTCGCTCGATGAAGACCGCATCCTGCGCCGCTTCACCAATCTGGTGCAGGCTACCGTTCGCACCAATCTGTGGCAGATCGGCGAGGATGGACACCCGCGTCCGGTGATCTCCTTCAAGTTCGAGGCGCGCCGGATCGACGACTTGCCCGCTCCACGACCGCTCTACGAGATCTTCGTCTATTCCCCTCGTGTCGAAGGTATCCACTTGCGCTTCGGCAAGGTTGCGCGCGGTGGCTTGCGCTGGTCCGACCGGCCGCAGGATTTCCGCACCGAGATCCTCGGCCTGGTGAAAGCGCAGCAGGTCAAGAACGCCGTGATCGTGCCGGTCGGTGCCAAGGGCGGCTTCGTGCCCAAGCGCCTGCCGCCGCCTTCCAAGCGCGACGCCTGGCTCGCGGAGGGCACCGAAAGCTATCGCATCTTCGTTCGCTCGCTGCTCGAACTCACCGATAATCTCGACGGCGACATCGTCGTGCCGCCTGAATCGACCGTGCGCCACGACGGCGACGACCCCTACCTCGTCGTTGCCGCCGACAAGGGCACCGCCACCTTCTCCGACGTCGCCAACGCGATCTCGGCCGAGAAGAACCATTGGCTCGGCGATGCCTTCGCATCCGGCGGCAGCCAGGGTTACGACCACAAGAAGATGGGGATCACGGCGCGCGGCGCCTGGACGGCGGTCAAGCGCCACTTCCGCGAGCTTGGCACCGACATTCAGACCATGCCGTTCACCGCGGTCGGCGTCGGCGACATGTCGGGCGACGTTTTCGGCAATGGCATGCTGCTCTCGCCGGCGACAAGGCTTGTGGCGGCCTTCGATCATCGCGACATCTTCATCGATCCTTCGCCCGATCCATCGACCAGCTTCGCCGAGCGCAAGCGCCTGTTCGATCTGCCGCGATCGAGCTGGCAGGACTACAACAAGTCGCTGATCTCGCAGGGCGGCGGCGTGTTCTCGCGCTCGCTCAAGGCGATCCCGCTTGCGCCGGAAGTGCGCACGCTGCTCGATCTCGACAAGCCGCAAGCCACGCCTTTCGAGGTGATGACGGCGATCCTGAAGGCTCGCGCGGACCTGTTGTGGTTTGGCGGCATCGGCACCTATGTCCGCTCCTCCGGGGAAAGCGACGATCAGGTCGGGGACCGCGCCAACGATCCGATCCGCATCGCGGGTGGCGACGTGCGCGCCCGGGTGATCGGCGAAGGCGCCAACCTCGGCGTTACCCAGCGCGGCCGCATCGAAGCGGCGCAGAAGGGCGTCAAGCTCAACACCGACGCCATCGACAATTCGGCCGGCGTGAACACGTCCGACGTCGAGGTCAACATCAAGATCGCGCTGGCGCGCCCCGAACGCGAGGGACGCCTCAGTCCCACTGACCGCAACAGCCTGCTTGCCGCGATGACCGACGAGGTCGGCGCGCTGGTGCTGCGCAACAACTATCTGCAGACGCTGGCGCTGTCGCTGGCCGAGCGCAAGGGTGTGGCCGAGACCGGCTTCCTCACCCGCCTGATGCAGTCGCTCGAACAGCGCGGCTTGCTCAGCCGCGCTGTGGAGTTCTTGCCCGACGATGCCGCGCTCACCGAGCGCACACGGCGCGGCCAGTCCCTCGCGCGGCCCGAGCTTGCCGTGTTGCTCGCCTACGCCAAGCTGACCCTCTACGATGACCTGCTCGTCACCAGCGTGCCCGATGACCCCTATCTTGCCCGCGAACTATCCCAGTATTTTCCGCGCGAGGTTCAGGACAAATTCCCGACCGCGGCCGGATTGCATCGCCTGCGGCGGGAGATCATCGCGACCAGTCTCGCCAATGCGGTGATCAATCGCGGCGGGCCGGCCTGCGTCGTGCGCCTGATCGACGAGACCGACGCCGATATCCCGACCATCGTCATGGCCTATGTGGCGGTCGATGAATGCTTCGGCCTGAAGTGGCTCAATGACGCGATCGACGCGCTCGACGCCTGCATCGACGGGCAGCTGCAGCTGTCCCTCTACGCTTCGGTGCAGGACCTCCTGCTCTCCCGCATGGTCTGGTACGTGCGCAATGTCGATTTCAAGGACGGGCTGGAGGCCGTCGTCGCGCGCTTCGGCCCGGCGATCCGCCAGATCGTTGCCGGGCTCGACACTGCCTTGCCGCCGGACTTGCAAGCCGCGCGCGTCAAGCGGCGGCAGGAACTCGCCGACGCTGGTGTCCCGGCCGGCCTCGCCGGAGAGCTCGCCGATCTTGATGCTTTGGTCTCGGCTCCCGACATCGTGACGGTTGCCGAGCGCACCACGCGCCCCATCGGCGATGCCGCCGCGACCTTCTACGCCGCCGAGGCGAATTTCCGTCTCGACCGCATCATCGCCGCCGCACGCAGTGTGCCGGCCAATGATTATTTCGAACGCATGGCCATCGATCGCGCCGTCGAGCAGATCGCCGGCGCCGAAAGGAGACTGGCCGCCGATATGCTGGCAACCGGCCGATCTGGCCAGCAGGCCGTCGAGACCTGGCTCGCGGCTCACCCCGAGGCGACGCGTATCCGCCGCTCGGTCGAGGAGATCGCTGCCAGCGGCCTGACCCTCGCCAAGCTGACGGTGGCGGCGAACCTGCTGGGGGACCTGGTCAAGGCCTGAGGGCGTGCGAGGCAGCGATGTGAGAAGCGCAATGCTGGCGCAGGTAGTTAGCCGGCAAACGGAGGCATCCAATGATTCACGCCACCTGTCATACCGCCGACAATGTTCGCTGCATCGAGTTCGATGCCACACCTTGGTTCAGCGAGGCTGACGCTCCGAGCATTATCGATTTGGCCCAACGAGGATGGACCAGCACTGCGATTGCAGATTCCCTCGAGCACAGACAAGGATACGAACGCCTGCACGACCTCGTTGAGTACGCGGCGAAGCGACTGCAACTGGAATCTCTGGAGGACCCAACCTGGGAAACCTTCGAGTGTGTCGTCGATGGACCCGAGGCCGTCGCCTGGCTCGAGAAAAACCGGCCTAACGTTGTGGCAAGAATCCCTTAAAGCCGCGGGGAGTGCAGCAAAGGCTACAATTGAACGGCGGCACGGCCTCTTCGGCAGTCAAAGCCGGCTTCATCCCTGATCCGGATGTATTGCTTTCTTGTCCGCGCAGTACTTTGCAATAAGAAAGCGGATTCCCTCTTGCGCGGCTTGGTCGGTTACGCAGCTTGAGAGCTTTTGGTAATGCTCAATTCTCCTGTCGAGTTCGATGCACTTCTCGCACATGGAGAGTCTCCAGCTAGGAGGCGGGAGCGCCTGTCGCCTCAGTACCCGCCGTCGATATGCATCAAGGAGAAGCTCAGTGTCGTCAGCGATCGCTTCAACGCTTGACGGCGTTGTGCCGCTTGTGATGACGAAAATGGCTTTCCAGGACCGATAGAGGGAATTGACGAACTACCTCCAGCGTCATTCGCTCGGGATATTGGAAGCCGTCGAGCTAAAGCTTCAACCTCTGCCTACTTCTTCTTTGCAGGACCAAAGTCCGGCTGCCAGCTGGCCTCTTTGCGGCTCGGCGCCGCTGCAATCACCTTTGCTTTTTCCTTCTTCGGTTTCTTGGCTTCGCGATTGCCGCGTTGCTGTCCCTTGGCCATGATGTTTATCTCCAGTTGGGGTCTGAGTTCTTCCAACCCATTCGGCTGCAATATGCGTGGAGGGCGACGTAACGATGCGGACGCCCATGTTGCCCTCGCGCCGGGTTCGCGCAAGGCGCATCATAACGGTCTTTCCGCGCCGCACCGAAAGTGGCGTCTGCGTGATAAGTTCTCCCTGTGCCCGAGCAGGCCGCCAAGAGAGCCGTGCTAGCCGTTGAGAATGGCCGCAGCACATACGAGCAGCAGAAGAAACAGCGGCACGATTACCGGTGGGACGATCCACTCCGAGGCACGAAAACGCGACATCGAACGCTCCTGCTGGTTCATTGGCGGGAGCGCACGTGACCCTCAGTCACCGGTCGATGCCGTTGATGATACGGTGATACCAGCCACCCTACGCCTGTGGCTGGTCAATAGCGAGCACTAAAACGCCGTGTGCCGGTAGCGAAGCTAAAGTCGGTGCGCGGCGAAGACTTGGAGGCCAAGTTCTCGCTCTAGCCGAACCGTCAGAGCGCAGCTCTGCAATTCGCGTCCGCGTCAGTAACTGGCAGATAAAGCGTCCGCGGGAATTGGCATTTCCCCAACAGCCGTTGCGCCGGACCTTTTTGTTTCACCGTGTTTCTACGGAATCTGCTTTGCAGCTGGAGGGGTATAGGGTCCGATACCGGGTTATTTCATCAAGATCATTTTTTGATTATCCGGCGGGGGCCGCTAGAACGCGGTCCCTATTTCATTTTGGATGGCTGCCGCTGGAACGGAGCGGCAGTCGAGTCGGGTGCATTGAAGGCCGCTTTGGATGAGGATCGAATAGTCGTCTTCGGCCGTGATTGGGAGGAGATGCCAAGCGTCTGCTGAGTCGCTTGAAGCTTGTGCGGCGTTTGGCACGCGAGGTCGCTTGAAGATGCTTCAAATAGCGTGGCGTCGCGGCTCCGGCCAAAAACTAGAGCATCGAGAGCACGACGATCCCGTCTTCAAGCTGCCCCGAGGCAAGGCGCGCCCGCGCCATCCGCTCCAGCTCCGTCCGGTACTTATGAAGATAACTAAGGGCTTGCTTGTCCGTCTGAAATGTCGTTGTGAGCCGGCACATCTGTCGATCTGCGCCGAGCGCAAGAGAGAACGTTATCGTTCCGTCGCCGTGTGACTTGGCTCTACGCACGATCTGCATGCTCCGGCTTGGTGAGGCTTGGTCTTCGGCAAAATCATCGACCGCTGCCGAAGTTGACTATCGCGGCAACTTCCTGGTGCGCTTCTTTGGCGTAGGCGCCGGCAACGGTGCCAGACGCGTCGCTGCGGCTTCCCTGGTCTCACGGAGCTCTCGAAGTCGCGCCATGTTCCTGCGAACCTCGATGGCCTGCCTTCCGACCTCCGCCATCGCGCTCGCTCCTTCTTCAGCGGCCAATCGCTTTCGGTTGGCACGCGCCATGCTTTCGGGTGATGATTCTGCCGGCTTCCTGACGCTCATCCTCACCCACTCTCCAACAGGCAAAACCCGCTCAATCCTGAGATCGAGCGGGCAGCATGGCCGTTTCAGTACATCCGTGAAACGACACGACGAAACTCACGCCAGCGAGAGGCTCTCAGCGCTGACTTTGCCCCGCATCCTGTCGGTCTTGACCTCGTAGTGGACCTTTTGGCCCTCCGCGAAACTCGAAAGACCGGCTCGTTCGACCGCACTGATGTGAACGAACACATCGCTGCTGCCGTCTTCCGGCTGGATAAAACCGAAGCCCTTTTGGCTATTGAACCACTTAACAGTACCTGTCGTCATCTTGCTCTCCAAAGCGCACGAGCGCGCACCGCGTGACAGTCACGCGATGATTTCAACTTCGTCGATGTCTTTGGAAAAGGAGCCCGCGGGCGCGTTCAACAAGGCACAGCGGCTAATCGAATACAGCCCACATGTACGCTATGTGCGGCCCATACACAAGGGATGGGGCTGATTTGTTTCAGTTGGGCGCCTCCGCCGCCGATCGAGAGCCTCGAACGGGCCCGCCGAGGGAAGCCTAATCGATTGACACGGCCGTGTGGTAGTGATCCGGTATTCTACCAACCGCGGCATGGCGAGCAGACCGGCTTGTTCGAAGCCGGCGAAGAATTCGCCGTTACTCTCATCCTCACAATTGTAAACGTCCCCTGCGCGAAGGCTGCGTGCAGGACTATTCCAGTTCGCAGCCACCGAGGAGTTTTGATGCAGGTCCTTGTTCGCGACAACAATATCGACCAGGCACTTCGAGTCCTGAAGAAAAAGATGCAGCGCGAAGGCGTCTTCCGGGAGATGAAGCAACGCCGCGCCTATGAGAAGCCTTCGGAAAGAAAGACGCGAGAAAGGTCGGAGGCCATTCGTCGAGCCCGCAAGCTCGCTCGGAAGCAGGCGATCCGCGAAGGATTGCTGCCGGCGCCCCCGAAGAAAAAACTTCCAGAGCGCAAGCCGCCTTTGCCGCAGGTCACCGTCACCCAGCAAGGATATCGGCCGGGTTGACTCCGCTGAGGTAAAACGACGGGTCCGAATGTCGCGTGAAACTTATCGAAGCCGGATGGTCTCAGCGAGAGGCAGAGCTTTCAATTTGCTCAGTTGGATTGTGGCAGCTGGATATGCCTAGGAATTGGATGGGTTAGGGCGCATATGAAAACCTATTTCACACCTCGCTTGCTAGAGGTCACCGTGACGCCTCAAGAGCCCACGCGCTGGAAATGGCACGTTTCCGAAGCAAACGTTGAGCTGGCCTACGGGTATGCGACCAGCCGAGAAACGGCGCAGATTGAGGGTGATGACGCTCTATTCGCTATGCTCTCTGTGGGGCTCCTCAAATAACTCCTAAGCGTCCGGGACCCCAACCATTGCGCAAGATCCATTGAAAAGGCATCGCGAGGGAGCAGAAGTCTGACCGTGTCAATAACGAGGAACGAAATCCGCATACCATCTGTTGCCGCCGAAAGGAGATGCGGATGATCCGCTACTACTTCGACATCAGGGACGACAACGGAATTTATCCCGATGAGGAAGGGATGGAGTTTGCAACGCAGCGTGAAGCTGAAGTCGAGGCAGCAGAATCGCTGGCAGGCCTGGCGCGTGATCTTGCCACTCTGGACGATCGACCGGACCTCTCGGTTGAGGTGAGAACCGTCGTTGGACGCGTATTCCAAGCCGCTCTCATTTTCGACAGAAACGAGACGAGGCGGTAAGGCGCTGCAGCTGGCGGCCTTTCTCGCGTTCGGCTCTCAGCCTGGTCACAATTGCCTAGCTTGAGATCCGCTGCTCCGCCATGAGCCATTGATGGACGATCTGCCATTTGTCCTCCGCGCCTGACCGAAAATCCAGTAATGTTGGCTCGCGTCTGGCTTTGATCTCGAGGAAAAATCGCCGCGCGTCGCGTGCGCAGGCTTTTCCATCAAGCGGCTGCGTCTTGATCCAGTGATCCCATTCGCGAACGATCGCCTGCCTCGCTTCGCGATGAAGCGACGTCATCTAGCGGGCCTTATTGGCGGGATGCTTGGATTCTCGCGCCAATCGCTCGGCTTTGAGACGCTCGCGGTTGGCTTGGAACGCTTTGTCGGCTTTGGCATGCTCGCTCGGCGCGGCCTCCACTTTTCGGAACATCTTGTTGGCTTCTCGCGCCGCGGCGATTGAATCCTGGCGGCCAAAGGCTCGACTTTGATCATCCCTGGCACTCCACACCCCCAAGTTATGAGACGGGTCTCGGGAGGCGCGACTTCGGCTTAGGCCTCGGTGCGTTCGTCCGTCAGCGGCGACGGCCTTACGATTCGTGACCTCGCGCCGCCTTCGTCAAACGTCCTGGTGTCATCCCGGTTCCTAGCGACAACGCTTCCGTGCTGAAGCTGCTAGAACAAGCTGTCCGTCGCCTTGTCGAGCCGTCTTAAGGCGCCTCCGGTTTCGTTGAGGTGACCCACCAGTTCACCGGAGAGCCGATAAATCCTGCTTCCCTTCAGATCGTAAAGCTTCCGGCCCTTAAGGTCGAAAATAGCGGAATCGATCACCACGGCGACATGTACGCCATCACTGTTGACTATGTCGCCCTTCAAGCGTGACCTCCCTTGTTTTCGCGACCTCGGTGGCCTGCGACCCTCACTGCTTCCTGAAGTCGATGCTTCTCAGGATAATCCCGGCGGGCACACCTTCGAACTCGTCCGCCATGTATTTGACGGTGGCGCGGGCTTCAATGCGCTCTCGCAGTCGCATGAACTGCGCTTCGCGCTCGCTCGACGGTGCGCGTCCCGCACCCTCCAGCTCATCCATCGCGGAGGTCGAGATCGCGCAGGGAATGACCTTCGCGCCGTCACGCATCGAGAACTGGACGATCATGCGGTCGTACTCGAAACTGGTGAAACAAGCTTGTTCAAGTGCCATGCGACTAAACCCGTTGCGGTTGGCCGAAGCCGGCGCAGCTTCAGCTCTGTCCATCGAGTCGGGCAAAATCCGCCAGAATCGCCGCGACGAGATCGCGATGCCTCGTGTCGTCAGGCGAAAGGCTCGCAGCGTAGATATTCAGCACGTACCGTGCCTTGGCGGCGGCTTCCGGCCAGGAGGTCGCGGCGAGCGACATCAGTCCGCTTTCCAGCCCGCTTTGCCGTTCGCGCAGCTCCCGCGCACGGCTCTCGACATCCGTTGTTGCGCGGCGGATTTCCGTCGCTTTCTGCGCTGCAATCCCGCGATGTTTATCCAGATCGAGCGGTTAGTCACTCATCTGGCATGCTCGCGTCGATCCGTTGTGCATCCGCCAGGTCGACCGGACCGATGGAAAACATCTCCATCCTGGCGCCGTGCGAGGCGGCCGGCACGATCATCATCGTCGCAACGCGGCGATAAGACGCGAAGGAAAGCCCTTCGATCATCTCCTCGTCTGTGATGACCTCGTAGCGTCCGGCAGGCAGAGGGTGATCGATGCCCCTGATCTGGAACGAATGCTTGAAGGTGACGACTTCCCGTCGCGAGCGAGTTTTCATGTACGCCCGCCTTTTGCCAATGCTCGGGCGCCGATGTCGGCTCGCCCATAAGCCACCATGCGCTCTTTCGACGGCATTAGCTAACGCTTTCTCGCGGTCCGATGTCGCGGCCGGTACGCCTCAAAGCGCTCGCTATTCCAGCGGCGGACGCGTCATGATGCCCCATAACAGCCCATTGGTCGGCATCCATCGGTCACTGAGAGTTAATTGTGCTCCCGCCAAAGACGAGGAGCGTCCGGTGGTCGACCTCTTGCGCCGAGCGGGAGGCGGATATGGGGCCTCACTGGAACCGTCTAATCTCGAAGGTGAACGTCGCCCGTAAGACCGGCCCATCTTCGTCACGAACGTTGATTGCGAGACGGCGTGCAGGAGCATCGATCGTGCAGCGTCGAACTTCATCCTTGGCCAAGTGTGCCAGCGCCAAGGTTGCTTCGTGATGCATAGCCTCCAGCGAAACGAGATCTATCCCTGTTCGTCGGAGATCATCTCGTCACCTTCGCGATGATCAAAAAAGTACCTACGCATGCAATTGCTCCCGAATAAGGCGGGAGCGCTGCAGCGTCTCTCTGTCACCGGAAATGCCCAGATCGGATCGGTGATGGTGCCAAGCTAGCCGAGTTCCAAGCATTCCTCAATCTTCGACGATGGGTCAGTACGATTGTGGTGAGGTTCGGGCTGGTATGTTGACCGGCCACGGCGCATATTCGATGAATGAAAAGCCGCATCGGTTGGACGACTTGCCCCTCGATTGGCGGCAAATACGCAGTGGCCGAACTCCTCGAGGGCGGTGTAGTCGGCAATGGACTCATCACCTTCGCCACTGAGACGCAGGCCCAGGAATTCATTGATTCTGGCAAGGCCGATGAGCTCGGGTCGCGTGGTTCTGCCCCGAAAAGCCGCGAATGACCGAGCGCGAGACCCTGCGCGACAAATGGACTGTAGATCTTGAGTGTCCTCGTTGTGGGAGGCTGGACGTGGCACGGCTCTCACAGGCGGATGGCTACGCCTATGTGAGGGGAGACGCCGCTACCCGCGCCGATCACGTGCCGGTCGGATTTGTCTGCATTGATCCGGACACCAGCAGCTTTCAGTGCTCGAAATGTCAGGTGCTAATACCGTGACGTTGCTCCCGCGAATGAGCGACAAGCAGGCCATCACTATTCATCGTGAATTGCCACTGCGGAGGAGGGTTTCGTCGGGATGGCCGTCGCGCTGACCGGCGATGACGGGGCATGCCACAACGTGCTTCGCAAATCGGGGCCAATCGTCGAGGACTTTATCCGATAGGCAGTGGAAGTAGCCAACCGTCGCAATCCCTCTCCGGCAGTTCGTCCCAGAATTATGTGATGTTCGGCTAACGCTTGCGCAGTTTCAAGTCACACCGGTCTGCAACAGAGGCGCGGCGTAAAGGACCACCCGCAAGGAAACCATTGCGCGCCGTTCGTCCGCAGAAGGTCACCAGTAGCGTTCACGACACGAATGACAATTTGCGCGCGCAGTCCGCCGCAGAACAGAACGTCCTTTACACCATCAAGCCGGCCATATAGCGTCCGTGTACAGGTTAGCAAAATGCTCACCTCGAAGCTGCCCATGAAGCAGCGACTTCCGAAGTCGCCGCCAGTCGTCGTAGCAGCAGCTCACGTGCCATCGGAAGGCGCAATCATAACATTGAGTTTATCACGGCGACGTCAGCGTCGCAGTTGCGTCTCTGCGCGCGCTCAAGAAAGGCGACCTTCATGAAACTTCCTGCAATCTTGCAAGGCGAGGCACGGACCCGCTTCCTTCAAGGGATCGCGTTCGGCGCGGTGGCAACCATGGCGATTGGATTTATCTGGGGCGGTTGGGTCACGGGGGAAAGCGCCAGAATCATGCGCACCACGGCGGAGACCAGCGGCCGGATGTCCGTTCTGGTACCGCTTTGCGTCGCTCAGTTCACAGCCGCGGACGGCGCTCTCGCCAAATTCAAGGCGGCAAGCGCTTATTCCAAAGAGAACGTCGTCAGCGAATTCGTGAAGAATGTGGCATCCACGAGCATGGATTACTCGTTCGCCAAGGCTTGTGCCACCGGGATCGAAAACGAGCTCGCAAACGCAGCGACAAAGAGTTGACGAGCGTACCAGCAAGCCGGACCGAGACTGTGCGTTAGGAAATGCATAGCTGTTCGGTAGAAAATGGACGACGGTCCTGAAGCGCGGTCATGATGTCGCGTCAGACGCACTTTCTCGTTCAATCCTTTGACCCTGCGAAAGGCGATCAGTTAAAGGCTGGTGCGCCAATTGCGTGCCGGAGCGAGGAAAGTGCGCGTCGAACTGCGGAAAGGCTTGCCATGAGCAAGGCAGGCGTCGTTGCCTTTTCGACAAGTTCGGATACCGAGACGGGCGACTACGACGACCAGCCGACTGTGTTCTTTCGAGCAGGTCGGGTGCCTGCTGAGTTCGATTCGATGCCTTGATATCAGCAATGAAGTCTGGCGGCGCGCTGCCCGAGTCGACAAAGATCAGGACAATCGCGGCGGCGGCCGAGCCGAAGATCGGAGCATGGCAGCTAAGTCCCGATTCCAGCGGGATGGTGGCGCAACGATCAATGCAGGAGCCTACAGCAGTACAAGTGACTTTATGCCCGTTGGCTCTTCAAGGTGTCGGATGGAAGTGGCCTCCCTGGAAGTAGATTTTGGTTTCGTAACCATGCGGCAAGCGACCACATGCGCAAAGGAAATTCGATGCGAAGTATTATCGCAGTACTGGTTTTGTCTACATGCGTGCAAAGCGCCATCGCCAAGGGGCCGGACTGTCGCGCCATCGGAGGCACGACCGCACGCTTGGCCTGCTACGACGCGGCCTATCCTCCGAAATTGGAAAAGCCCGCAATCGTTGAAAGCGACGCAGGGCGGCCTCCATACAAAGACCCGTTTGCAGCAGATGAAGCTCGGACAGCTGCCAAGCTGAAAACTATCTGCCGCGGTTGCTGAAATATCTCAGAACAACGCTTCTCGTTCGCCCGCATCACGGACCGTGCGACGGCTGGGTCACGATGACGCGGCTCTTGCGGCTCGTTGCCAGCCCGCCTCCGGCATCCGGATTGCTACAACCGCTGCGGCAACGTCGCCAGCGTGTTCCGCGAGGTGAAGCAATCTTGGTAGTCGTAATGGTCACGCCCACAACTTGGTCTCGGGATTCAGCGATGTCGCGTCGGGGCTCGACCGCAGTAACCAGGTCGTTGCCAGCAAGCCGATGACAGCGCCGCAGAGTTCAGCGACGATGAAACCCGGAAGGTCGATGGGGCGAATGCCCGAGAATGTGTTGGTAAACGAGCGCGCAATTGCAACAGCTGGATTGGCGAAAGACGTTGAGGCGGTGAACCAGTACGCGGCCGTGATATAAAGGCCGACGAGCCAGGGAACCGCGCTCCGTTGAAAGCGAATGCCAGCAAGAATGGTTACTACCAGCCCAAAAGCTGCGACCTCGAGTTCGGCGCGGTATACGATCGAGCGGCCGAAACGCTTAGCCGCCATCAATCCAGCGCGCGACAGGATCGCCAGATGCGATGATATGGTGTTTTGCGGGACCGACAGGGCCTTGGCGATATCGCCAGCCGCCAGTCCTTCCGGTTCGTTCTTCACCAGCAGGCGAAAAGCATCGAGCCGGGTCGGCTGAGCCAATGCGGCGAGTGCCAAGATGGCTTGCTCTGGTTCCATATACCGAGAATTATTGATAAATCAGAAAACCGTTTAGGCGATCATTCGTCGTCTTTATTTCGATAATACTAGAAATACAGTTGACATTCTGAAGCTGTTGCGACAGGTTATGAACATGAAACTGGATGACGCAGCCATGCACCTTGAAGCTTTGGGCAATCCGACCCGGCTCAAGATCTATCGTGCCCTTGTTCGCGCTGGGCAGGCTGGTCTGGCCGTCGGCCGACTGCAGGATAAACTAAAAATCGCGCCATCAACCCTGTCGCACCACGTCAAGACGCTCGTGACCGCCGGCCTCATCACCCAGGTGCGGGAGGCAACGACTCTGACGTGTCACGCCAACTATGACGTGATGCAGGGGCTGGTCGACTTTCTAGTTGCTGAATGCTGCGCCGATGCGACCGAATGTAAGGATACAAGCACTGCGGCCTGATCTTTTCAGGTCGAAAATTTCGATATTTCTAGTTTGATAGGAGAAGCAAAATGGAACCGTCGAAGTCGGTTGCGATCATTGGCGCAGGTCCTGTCGGACTTGCCGCCGCTGCTCATGTTCTTGAACGCGGAATGACGCCAGCCGTTTTGGAAGCAGGTCCGGAAATTGGTCATGCGATGCGGCAGTGGAGCCACGTGCAGTTGTTCTCGCCGTGGGAATACAACGTCGACAAAGCGGCTGAGCGCTTGCTGGCGCCAACCGGTTGGAATTCGCCGGATCCAAAGCAATATCCGACCGGCGGTGAGTTGCTGTCGCAGTATCTCGAACCGCTGGCTCACCGCACGGTGCTCAAGGATCACATTCATACATCAAGCCGCGTGATCGACATCAGTCGCGTTGGTTTCGACAAGCTCAAGACCAAAGGCCGCGGCGACGCGCCTTTCGAGCTTCGCTACCAAAACGGGCAGGGCCCGAAAAGCATTCGCGCCGATGCGGTGATCGATACGTCAGGTACTTGGTTCTCGCCGAACCCTGGTGGCGCAAACGGTCTTCCGGCCCTCGGCGAGCGGGAGAACGCTACCAAGATCGCGTACGGGATGCCCGACGTGCTCGGCAAGGATCGCGCCCGGTATGCTGGAAAGGTCATCGCCGTGCTCGGGGCTGGGCATTCTGCGGTTGGCACGCTAATCGAACTCACGAATCTGAAATCTCAGGCTGCAAGCACCGAAGTCATTTGGGTCTTGCGCGGTGACAATCCTGCCAAAGCTTTTGGCGGGGGCGTCAATGACAAACTCGTGGCGCGTGGCGAACTGGGAATGGCTCTGGCAGGGCTGGTAACCTCTGGGCAAATCCGAGTGGAAGCCAGCTTCCCTGTGACTCGCATCGACCGTGACGGCGAGCGCCTGAAGCTTGCCACTGCCGGATGCTGCGACCGGAGCATTGTGGCTGACGAACTAATCGTCGCGACGGGGTTCCGTTCCGACCTCGAATTCTTGCGTGAACTTCGGATTCAGCTCGATCCGGCCATCGAATGCCCGATCGCGCTGGCGCCGCTGATCGATCCCAATGAACATAGCTGCGGCACAGTACGCCCACATGGCGCGGCCGAACTCGCGCGGGACGAGCCGGGATTCTACTTCGCCGGCATGAAGTCATATGGGCGTGCGCCAACGTTCCTGATGCTCACCGGCTATGAGCAGGTGCGGTCAATTGCGGCCAAAATTGCCGGTGACAATGAAGCGGCAGCGCGGGTTGAACTCGTATTGCCCGAGACAGGCGTGTGCAGCCGCGGCGCGACACCGGGACAGGTCGAATGCTGTGGCGGGCCGGCCACCGAACGGGCGGACGCCTGTTGCGTCGATGATGCTAAGGCGAAGGGTGCAGGAAAAGCTGGCTGTGGCTGCGCAGCTTAGCGCGGAAAGGTGCGAATGCTGACGCTAGAGGGGCGATCCGTCATCGCGGCGATGTGTGTGGGGCAGCTCGGTAGCTTGCTCCCGCATGTCGTCGTGCCGTCGATACTTGCCGCATTCCTGATTCCGGAATGGCACCTGAGCGGTGCGCAGGCTGGCCTTCTCGCCGGCTCGGGCGCAGCTGGCTACATGTTGACGGTGCCGGTGTTGGCCACGCTGACTGACCGGATCGACGCGCGCAAGATCCTGATTGCGGGCTCGGCGGTCAGTGCACTCGGTACATTGCTGTTCGGCCTGTTTGCGACCGGCCTCTGGTCCGGAGCATTGTTCAACGCCATTGCGGGCATCGGCTTCGCGGGTGCTTATATGCCCGGTCTCAAGGCGCTGACTGACCGGCTGGCACCCGGCGATTCATCCCGCGCGGTCACGCTGTATACGTCGAGCTTTTCGTTCGGCGTCGGGCTGTCGTTCCTGGTCTCGCAGCTCGTTGCGGAAGCTTTGGGCTGGCGCTCAGCCTTCCTCGTGACAGCGCTGGGCCCGCTGATGATGCTTTCGGTCTGCTTCCTGCTGCGGCCGGTGGCGCCAAAACCCGCGCAGGGCCGCCTCTTGGACTTCGCGCCGGTGTTCCGCAACACCAACGCCATGGGCTTTGTTCTCGGCTATGGCGCCCACTGCTTTGAGCTTTACGGCATCCGCACCTGGCTGGTTGGATTCTGGACTTTCGTGGCGGTGAGGAACTCGGAAGGCTCACTCCTGACGCCCGTCGTCGTCAGCGTGCTTTTCTCCTTGCTCGCGATGCCGGCTAGCATCCTCGGCAACGAATGCGCGATCCGGTTCGGCCGACATCGCGCCATCACCGCCGTGATGTTGAGTTCTGCTTGTGTGGCGCTGCTGATCGGCGCGTTCGCCGACAAATCGCCATGGCTGTTGCTGCCACTGGTGTTGGTCTACGCCATCACGGTACCCGCCGATTCCGGTGCGTTGACCTCGGGAATGACGATGGCCGCCGATCCCAACTACCGCGGCGCAACGATGGCCGTGCATTCGACCGTTGGCTTTAGTCTGTCGGCTTTGGGCGCGTGGGCCCTTGGCGTCGCGCTGGATGCGGCGGGCGGACCATCGAGTGCCACGGCCTGGGCGGCAGCGTTTGCCGTACTCGCGGCAGGCATTCTGCTCGGCCCCGTCGCGCTCTATTGGTCGAGGGCGAGGGCGCCACAGGGATGAGTCAACGTCAGCTTCCAATCATACTGGCGCTTGGCACCAGCCAGACGCTGGCGTGGGCCTCCACCTATTATCTGCCGGCGATTCTTGCCAATCCGATCGCCCGCGACCTTGGGATCTCGTCGACTCTCGTTTTCGGCGCGCTTTCGGTCGGCCTGATCATGGCGGGCCTCCTGGGACCGCGTGTTGGGCATTTCATCGATACGTTCGGCGGCCGGGGGCTGCTTGCCGTTTCGAACGTCGTGTTTGCGGCGGGATTGGTCCTTCTTTCTTTCGCGTCCGGAAGCGTTGTGTTGATCACGTCGTGGCTCATCCTCGGCGTTGGCATGGGGATGGGGCTCTATGAGGCCGCCTTTGCGACACTGACGCGCATGTATGGATACGCCGCCCGCAGGCCGATCACCGGCATCACCCTGATTGCAGGCTTCGCAAGCACGATAGGTTGGCCGATCACCACGTATCTCGATGCGCACTTTGGCTGGCGGATTGCGTGCCAGGTTTGGGCGCTTATTCACATTGCGTTGGCGCTGCCGCTGAACCTGTCGCTGCCGCGCGCTAAACCATTCCAGGCGGCTTTGCCCGATGAGGCAAGCCCCGCAGAGTCGGCGCAGCAAAGCGAGACAGTCGCCATGATCCTCGTGGCTTATGTCTTTGCGGCGACCGGGTTTGTGAGTTCGGGACTTTCTGCCTTGATGCCTTCCCTGCTCTTGCAGTTCGGTGCAACACCGGCGGCAGCGCTGCTCGCGGGAACCCTGATCGGCCCGGCACAGGTGGCAGCGCGGATTATCGAAGCGGGCTGGCTTAGCCGCTACCATCCTCTTGCGTCGACTCGGCTTGCGACGGTCATGAATCCACTCGGCATAGTAGTTCTTGCGGCTGGAGGACCGGTGCTCGCCCCCGCCTTCGCCATCTTCTACGGTGCGGGCAATGGCATCTTGACCATAGCGCGCGGCACGCTACCGCTCGCACTATTTGGGCCGCACGGCTTTGGCCGTCGCGTTGGCGTGCTATCGCTTCCGGCCCGCGCGACCGGTGCCGTCGCGCCGCTCGCCGTTGGCCTGTTTGCTGAATATCTCGGTGCAGGAGCGTTATGGATCACGGCGCTAGCGTCGGTTTCCGCATTCATCGCGCTTTTTTTCCTGCGAGCGAGACAAGCGCCATAACGGAGTGGCAACACCTTAGGCGAGGCGAACTTCTGACCGACACTGTCAGTTAGCAACCTATCGGCTCTCGGCGACGATTTTATCCAGATTGCTTACTCGCTCGAATGAGACAGAACTGGAATTTCGGTTCGGACGCTCATATCGCGTTGTAAGCAAAGAAAAACTGGCGCACCCGACACGATTCGAACGTGTGACCTTTGCCTTCGGAGGGCAACGCTCTATCCAGCTGAGCTACGGGTGCGTGCAGGGGTTCATTTAGCTGATTGGCTCCGCGTCGGCAACGGCGTTGTCCAACGGCTTAAGGGCTGTAAACTGCCTCCCGACAATATGACAGGCCATCCAAAAAGGCCGTCTTTCGAGGGAGTTTGCCCATGCGTCCGCTGGAATTCGGCTGGTATCTGCCCTCGCATGGCGACACCACCGCCTATGGGCTGATGGAGGCCCAGATCGCCGGTTCGCCGGAACTCTGCGAGCGCGTGGTCGCGGCCGCCGAAGACGCCGGCTTCGAGTATCTGCTGATCCCGGTGGGCTCGGTGTGCTGGGAGGCATGGATCACGGGCGCCTTCATGGCGGCGCGCTCCAGCCGGATCAAGCCGCTGATTGCGGCGCGGCTTGGCTATATCAACCCGGTGCTGATGGCAAAGATGATCTCGACCTTCGACCAGATGTCGGGTGGGCGGATCTGCATCAATCTGATCGCCGGCCAGAACGAAAGCGAGGTCGAGGCCGAGGGCGTGCGTCAGCCCAAGGAAGAGCGCTACGCGCTGATGGAGGAGGAGGTCTCGATCCTCAAGGCGCTGTGGACGACGCGTGGCCCGGTGCATTTCCAGGGCAGGTTTCACACCATCTCCGGCGCGCATATCAGGCCGCGTCCGTTGCAGCAGCCGTTTCCGAAATTCTATCTCGGCGGTGGCTCGCGGCAGGCCTGGGAGGTGTCGGCGAAGCATTCCGACGTTCATCTGTTCTGGGGCGACCTGCCGGAGCGCATCGCGGAGAATATCGCCGAGATTCGGCGGATGGCGCGGGCGCATGACCGCGAGGATGCGATCGGCTTCGGCATGCGGCTGCAGGTGATCTGCCGCGAGAACGAGGCCGATGCCTGGGAGGCGGCCGACCAGCTGGTGCGCCACGCCACCGAGCGGCAGAAGCAGGAGATGAAAACGCTCTACAATCGCTCGGAGGCCAACCAGCGCGTGCAGCAGCTCGCACGCGACCACGGCGATCTTCTGATGCCGCATCTGTGGACCAGCATCACCAAGGTGCGGCCCGGCGCCGGCATCGCGGTGGTCGGCAATCCCGCGCAATGCGCCGCGACCTTGCAGCAGTTCATCGATGCCGGCTGCCACTCCTTCTGCCTGTCCGGCTATCTGCACGACGAGGAGGCCGAGCGGTTCGGTCGCCTGATCCGCCCGATCCTCGCGGCCAACAATCGCGGGCGGCTCGTCGCCTGAGGCGCGGGTGCGGAAGCTTTCCGAAAATTCACGGGTGAATCTGCGCATGACGCGCCATGATCCAGCCGAACTCGCGGCAGCAACGGAGTCGAACCATGCATCACCGGACCTGGCTTGCGGCCGCGGCATTGCTCGTCGTGGCGGCGGCGCACGTACCCACAGCGTCCGCGACGCAGGCACAGACCGAGCGCGACCTGAAGCCGGTTAAGGAGATCGCCAATGCGCGGATTGCCGTCGGCAAAGCGAGCTTTCCGCTCTACCTCTCGGCCGACTGGTCCAATCCGCTGCCGGACATTACGCGCGCCGTCCTCGTGCTGCACGGGGTGCTGCGCAATGCCGACGACTATTTTCGCGCGGCGCTGAGCGCGCAGGCCGCTGCCGGCGATGCCGGCGAGCATGCGCTGATGATCGCGCCGCAATTCCTGATCGAGTCCGACGTCGACGCCTTCAAGCTGCCGGCGGAGACGCTACGCTGGAGTCTCTATGGCTGGCAGGGCGGCGAGCCCGCGCTCGCGCCGAGCCCGGCGAGCTCGTTCGAGGCGCTCGACACCATCCTGGCGAAACTCGGCGACCGCAAGCTGTTTCCAAACCTGCAGCAGGTCGTCGTGTTCGGCCATTCCGGCGGCGGCCAGGTGGTGCAGCGCTATGCGATCGCGGTGAAGGGCGACCAGGTGCTGCTGCGCGAGGGCATCGGCGTGCGCTATGTGGTCGCCAATCCATCCTCCTACGCCTATTTCACCAAGGAGCGGCCGGAGCCCGCGATCGCAGCGAACTGCCATGGCTATAACAGCTGGAAATTCGGCATGGACAACCGCCCGCCCTATCTTGCCGAGCCTTCGCCGGCCGCGCTGGAGCAGGCCTATGTCGCGCGCCGCGTGATCTATTTGCTCGGAACGCTCGACACCAACCCCAATCATCCCGCGCTCGACAAATCCTGCATGGCGGAGGCCGAAGGGCCGTACCGTTACGCGCGCGGGCATTCCTATGCCGCCGCGATGCAGGCCCGCGACAACGGCGCGCCGAACCACAGCGTGTGGGATGTGCCCGGCGTCGGCCATGCGGGCGGCAAGATGCTCAATTCGCCCTGCGGCCTGACCGCCGTATTCGACATCCCCGGCTGCGAAGCAGCGCGCTGAGCCCCCGACGCCAGAATTGGTGCGCGGAATCGGTGGCAAGCGGCACAGAGATCGCCTACGCTTGTGCCGCGAATGGAGCAGCACGACCGACAGCTCGATGGAGAACATCATGAGAGCAGGTTTGATCACGCTTCTGACAGCCGGTGCGTTCCTCGGCTTGACCCCGGCCAACGCCGCAGAGGGATGCGGTGACGGTTGCCACAGGACCTCACGAGGTGCCTGCGTGATCGACGGCTGGGGCACCGCCGCGCGGGTCAGGAATGAGTGTCCCGCCACCTCGCGCCCGCGCCCGCCGTGTGGTGGCGCTGGCTTCGTCTGGCGGCGCGACTACCAGGCTTGCAGCCAGACCACGAAGGATTGGCTCTAGTGTGCTGAATGCGAAGTTCATGCGATTTCGCGGCAGCCACTTTCACGAACTTCGCATTCATAAAGCACACTAGAATCATAAGTTTGCTAGTGTCCTTGTCGAATCCGAAGTTCGCTCCGAAGGTGCGGCAAATGATGCGAACTTCGGATTCGGGACACTAGCCGTCGACGGCCTGGCCAGCGTCACGCCGGCACGATCACCTTGCCGATCGGCCACAGCGCGATGCCGGCAAGCTTGAGATGCGCCCAGGCGAACGGGATGCCGATGATGGTCACCGCCAGCAGGATCGCGGTGATCACATGGCCGATCGCGAGCCACCAGCCGGCCAGGATGAACCAGATCAGATTGCCGATCACGCCGAGCGGTCCGGTACCGATGTCGGATGCGCCGGTCACCTCATCGCGGCGCACCGCACGCGAGCCGAACGGGAGCAGCGTGTAGACGGCGATGTTGAAGGCGGCGCGCGCCCAGGGCAGCCCGATAATGGTCACCGCCATGATCACGGCGGCGATCAGCCAGCCGAACGCCATCCACGCGCCGCCGATCAGGATCCAGAGGATGTTCAGGAGGATAGACACAGGCTGCATGGCTGACACCTTCGCACCGCTTGGGACTGCTCTTTATATACGCCGCCGCCCGGCGCTGCGGTAGGTGTGGCCTAACCGCGCGCCTGCTGTGACGAGGCGCTTCACCGGCGGCCGGCGCTGAACGACAGCTCGCACCTCATTGCATCCGTCGCGACGGCCACTAATCTCGCGCGACCGGGCAGGGCGCAAAGACGCCTGCACCGAAAAGGGAGAACAACAATATTCGGAGCAGGGATTCTGGCGGCGCTGGCATTGTCGGTGTCGGCCGTGCGGGCCGAGGACGCCGTGCGCTTCGCGCCGCTGAAGGCGGAGGAGCTGTCGCCGGCGCAAAAGGCCTGGGCCGACATGATCAGCGCGCCGCCGCGCAATGCCAAATTCACCGCGCCGCCCTACCGTGCCTATATCCGCAATCCCGATCTGGCACCAAAGCTGTCGAACCTGTCGGAGTATCTGCGGTGGAATACCTCGCTGCCGGCGCGGCTCAGCGAAATGGCGATCCTGATCACGGCGCGGCACTGGACCGCGCAATATGAATGGTCCGCGCACTATCCGCTGGCGATCAAGGGCGGGCTCGATCCGAAAATCGCGGACGCGATCGCCAAGGGCACGCGGCCCGAGAGCATGAAGGACAACGAGGCTGCGCTGTACGATCTCGGCATCGCGCTCTATCGCGACAAGAAGGTCAGCGACGCCGTCTACAACGCCGCGCTGGAGAGATTCGGCGAGCGCGGCATCACGGATATCATCGCCATCATGGGCTATTACGACATGGTCTCGATGATGCTGATCACGATGCAGGCCGGCCCCGCGAACAACGGCGTGCAGCCGTTGGCGGTGCTGGAGAAGTAGGGCGTCTGCAGCGGTCTCGCGTTCTTACCTCTCCCGCCTGCGGGGGAGGTCGACGTGCGCGCAGCGCGCGGCGGTGGGGGCTCTCTCCTCAGTATGGCTCGTGGTGAAGCCCCCACCCCAACCC